>CALMEH010000888.1 GCA_937863115.1 uncultured Acidobacteriota bacterium | reverse complement strand
TTGACACCTTCAGCTACACACCGGGCGCACCGGTTGTCGCGGGCGATGCACTGGTTGATTTCAACGGCGACGGCAAAACCGATTGGGCTGTCATTCGCAACACGGGCGGCGGTGCAAACGGACAAATCACTTGGTTCTGGAATCTTAACGGTTCCGCCGCTGCAACTGCGGCTTCAGCTTGGGGATTGGCTTCCGATGAATTCCTAACTGAAGATTTTGACGGCGACGACAAAGACGATATTGCTTGTTGGCGACCGGGCGCAGCAACAGTTGCATCGTTTTACATTCTAAACAGTATGACGAATACTGTCAGAGTTGAAGCCTTTGGTCAAACAGGCGATGATCCGTCAGTTGTTGATGATTACAATGGTGACGGCAGTGCCGATTTAGCTGTTTTCCGCGATTCGAATGGAACGTGGTATTACCGCACGGTTGCTAACGGTGCTGTAACATTTGTTCCTTGGGGCGCATCGGGCGACTTCCCCGTTCCGGGAGATATTGATGGAAACGGAAGCGCAGACTTTACTGTTCAACGCGGCAACGCCGGAGCAGGAAATTTCTGGACGCGTCTTTCAACCGGCGTAGTTCAGCCTGTCGTTTCTTTTGGTTTGAGCAATGATACAGTTGTTCCGGGCGATTATGACGGCGACGGCAAAACCGATATTGCAACGGTTCGCGCTGCCGGCGGTGTATTGACTTGGTATTGGAGACCTTCGGGCGGCGGTATTGACCAACAAGTTGTGTTTGGCGCATCGGCAACCGACTTCCCGATTCAAGGCGATTATGACGGCGACGGCAGAACTGACGTAGCTGTTTGGCGCAATGGAACTTTCTGGACAAGAGCCACAGTTGGCGGAGCTATCGGCGATTATCCGATTGCTAACTTCAACACGCACTAATTTTTTGGTGTGATTCAAAATGGATTGGAGGCTGAAACATTTCAGCCTCCTTTTATTTTGTCTGAAAATATTTTGATACGATTCCGCTTTCGTGAAGTGTTTGCATCGTAATTTCGTTTGTTGCAAAACATTTCACTTCCTGAAGAATCGCTTTAATTGAAGCCGGAAAAACATATTGCGTTAATGAGAAAACATCATCCGGCGCGGTAAAAACAAATTCGTCAACCGCACCGCCCGATAAAAGGGCTTTGAGTTTTGCGATTTTATTATCAAACGGATATTTAAGGGTGAAAATTTCAGATTCAAAAACTTCTGCACCTTTATCTTTCAATTTCCTTACGAAATCATTTTCAAAACCTCTGAAAACAGGGATGAAAAATCTCAAATCCTCAACCGTTTCAGTTTGTAAATATTCTTGAAGAGCCGAAAAACTTTCATCGGACTCAATCGAATTCGGGATTATGTCGGCGTGTATTTGCGAAAATCTCAAACGGTCGGCAATCGCTTCGCCAAAAGTCAGAACGCGCTTTTCATCAATTTTAAACAATTCAATTTCGCATTTTTCCATGATTTCTAGAAAATAATCAACAGAAAAAACATCTGGGAAGATCAACCAATCGGTTTGTGATAAATTTGCATTAATAAACTCTATATTTTCCGCCCTTTCGACCGCTTCCGTTTCAATTACGGGAAACAAAAAAACTTTCGCGCCCGATTCTTCCAAATCATTGATTATTTTGCGATTTGCGGCATTTGAAAATATTCCGTAAGATTTTGTGTCGGTAAAAGTTTCCATTCTTTTAAGATTTTAATGCGGATTTCAGTTTTGGCAAATGGCGTTTAAGTTTTATAATTACAATTTGTCAGAATAGATTTAACAAGTCGTTACCGCCCAATGTTCTGACCTTTTCATTTATGAAAGCAATGATTTTAGCCGCCGGCTTCGGCACAAGGCTTTTTCCTTTAACAATTGACCGCACCAAACCGGCTATACCTTTTTTGGGCAAACCGCTTGTTGGATATGTTGCCGAATACATCGCAAAATTTGGTTTTCAAGATGTCGTTGTTAATCTACATCACCAACCCGAATCGGTCAAAAAATCTCTGGGCGACGGTTCAAATTTCGGAGTAAAAATTCATTATACAGAGGAAATTCCCAATATTTTAGGCACTGCCGGAGCATTGGATAATGCCCGAAATCTTTTGGAAAACGACACTTTTGTTATTGTTAATGGAAAACTGATTACCGATATTGATATTTCAGCGGCGGTCGAAACTCATCGAAAATCAGGCGCGATTGCGACAATGGTTTTAAAGCCGAATATTAAACGTGAAAAATTTACCGAAGTAAATGTTGAAAACGGTTATCTAAAAGGTTTCGGTGATTTTGCCAAATCGCTTTCGGCAATGGAAATAAAAGATACTTCGCGCGATTTGACTGCGCCTTTGATGTTCACGGGAATTCACATCCTTGAGCCGCAAGTTTTTGATTATATTCCGCGGGGCGTTTATTCCGACATTGTGCCGACTTTTTACAATCCCGCGCTAAAAAAAGGTGAAAAAATCGCTGTTCATATTACTGATGCGAATTGGTTTGAACTTTCCACAATTCCGCGTTATTTAGACGTTTCGCTTGAAATGATGAACGGCACAAGCCTTCTTGCAGGAGAAAATTGTCTTATTTCGGGCAGAGCCGTCGTGAAAGATACGATTATGTGGGACAATGTTTCAATCGGCGACGACGCGCATCTTTACCGCACTATTATTGCTGATGACGTGAAAATTTTAGCCGGCGAACATTTTGAAAACGCGGCAATCGTCCGTGCCGAAATGGTCAGAAATTGCGAAGAAATCCCCGAAAAAGCCCTGAAAGGATATATTCAAGGCGAAAATTACATCGTTCCCCTAATTGATTATGTTTGAATTCCGACAAAGATTAGAACAATTTTTGCTCGAAAAAAAACAAACAAACGAAATCGAGCAACTCACGCCGGACGCTTCGACACGCGAATATTTTCGCGTCAAATGGCAGGAAAAGTCGGCGATTGCCTGCGTTTATCCGCTCGACGAATTAGGCGAAACACAATTTAACGCTTGTCTTGATGTAACAAATGTTTTTCGCGCTTCTGGTTTGCCGGTTGCCGAAATATTTTCTTTTGACGCAATAAAAAAAATTATCTTTCACGAAGATTTCGGCGATGAGATTTTGCGCGTTGTTTTGGAAAATTCAGTTGATAAGGAAACGCTCATAAATCAAGCTATTTCTTTAATTGCAAAGATTCAAGGTGCAACGGAAACCGCGTTTGAAAGAAATTCAATTTGTTCAAAATTAAAATTCAACACGGAAAAATTGCTCTGGGAATTAAACTTTTTCAAAACCCATTATTTTGAATCTTTGCAAAACACGCCTCTTTCCGAAAGTGAAAATCTCGAACTCGAAGAGGAATTTACTGAACTTTCAATTGAACTCGAAACTCGTGCAAAAGTTCTTTGTCATCGAGATTTTCACGCCGCAAATTTGATGGTTTTCGGCGATGAACTAAAAATCATTGATCATCAAGACGCACGAATCGGTTCTGTCGCCTACGATTTGGTTTCGCTTCTGCTCGACCGCGTAACTGAAACGCCAGTGGATAATTGGCTCAAATCGAAAAAGAGATTTTTTCTCGAAGAACGCGAAAAACTAGGATTGGAAACAATAAATTTTGAAGATTTCGATTATGAATCTCAACTAATGACCGTTCAAAGATGTCTGAAAGCCATCGGCACATTTTCGTTTCAATCCGCAACGCGCGGCAAAACTCATTTCATTCAATATATCAATCCGATGTTTCAGATTGTTCTGCTCGCCTGCCAAAAACTAAATAAATTCCCCGTTTTACAAAAAACCATCGAAAATCAGATTGAAAATTAATAAAATGTCAGATTTCATTTCGATTTTACGCCTAAGCCAAATTTTAAAGTTTAAGAATATGTAAGGAAAACAGATTAAATTTGCATCAAAACCATACAAAACAGTTCAAATCATTAAAGATTTCAGCTGTGGCATCGTAATTGCAAACTTTAATTATATCAAACTGCAAACAATATCCATTGCAGAAATTTTAAGTAATTAAGAGGTTTTGAAATTATGAAAAAATATATCTTATCACTAATTATGGCGGCTTTAGTCGTCGGTTTATCGCCGGTGATGTTGCCGGTTTCAGTTCAAGCTCAAAAACAATACGTCAAAAAAGTTGTCGATCGCAACGGTCGTGTGCGTTATGTGCGCGTGGCAAAACCGAGTTATTATCGGCGGCATCGAAATCGCATTAATATGGCGGTCGGCACCGGCGGCGGCGCACTCATTGGCGGAATTTTAGGCGGCAAAAAAGGTGCTTTAATCGGCGCAGGTGTCGGACTCGGAAGTTCAGCACTTTATACTTATAAACTCAACAAAAAGAAACGGGTTTATAAAAAGGTTCGCCGCTAAAACTCACTAAAATCTACCGCAAAGCCGTGCTTCAAATGTTTTATGCACGGCTTTTTTTATATGAAATGCACGATTTTTCGCCATTCTTCGATGTTTAAAGTTTCGGCGCGGCGTTTAGAATCAATTTCGCAATCTTCCAGTATTTTCTCGGCGTTCTTAAATTTTAACTTCAAATTATTCAAAATCGTTTTGCGTCTTTGGGCAAATCCGGCGGCGATGGTTTCACGAAAAAGCGTTTCGTTTTCGATTATTACTTTTTTCGGAATCAATCTGATAACAGAACTCCAAACTTTCGGTGCGGGACGAAATGCCGTCGGCGGAACATCGAAAAGTTTTTCGGGTTCGAGATAGTTTTGAGCCAAAACCGACAAAAATCCGCGTTCTGAATTGCCGACATTTGCCGTAATTTTTTCGGCAACTTCGCGCTGAAACATTAAAACCATCTCGCTGAAAACTTCGCGTTGTTCGATAAGTTTCTGCAAAATTGCGGTTGAAATGTTATACGGCAAGTTTGCTACTAATTTGTAACCTGCAATTTGCGAGGTGAGATTGACTAATTCCTTAAAATCAACTTTCAACGCGTCAGATTCGATGAGTTGAAAATTTTCTTTTTGTCCGAATTTTTCTTTCAAAACTGTAATCATTTCCCTTTCAAATTCGATGGCGATAATAAATGCACTCGATTCAATGAGTTTTTCGGTTAATGCGCCGCGACCTGCGCCGATTTCAATGATGGTTTCGCCCTTTTGAGGGTTGACGGCGGTGATTATTTTGTTGATGTAATTTTCATCGGTCAAAAAATTTTGTCCGAACGATTTTTTGGCGAAAGGTTTTGATTTTGTAAATTTCATTCAAGATTATTCTAACTTTATAACAAATCTTCAAGCAATCGGCGTTTTTCTTTACTACGACATTGTAATTTTCGCAAAATTGTTCTATAAATCAAAGATATTCCTTTCTAACGGCTGTTTTTTAGCCCTTCCTATAAGTTTTTTTTTGTTGGTAAATGATATGAAAACCGAAAATATTAAATCGTTTTGGAAACCGTCGTTTATTTTTCTTCTGATTAGTTTATTTTGCGCGTCAGTTTTTGCCGAAATAGACCCGAATCCCGATTCGCCTGTGCCTGTTTTGCTTAGTTCACAGACTGATGCCACGCGGGTTTTAGCGGTCAGCGGAAATAATACGAAAGCGAAAATGCCACGTTCGACTGAAAATGTTTTTTACCCGGGCGAAGGCTCGGTGATTACGCTTTATGTTTCAAACTTGACTTTAATGCCGGGCGAAGGTGCAAATGCCTTTCGCGTTTATCTGGGAAATCAAAACGGTCAAATTTATGAAATGCAAACACTTGACATCAAAGCAGTTAGCCGAAGCATTTATGCTTTGCGCGTGAGGCTTTACGAAACGGCGAATTACCGCGAACAGCCGCCCGCAAACGGCGATGCGCTGATTTATCTGACATGGCGCGGACTTGCCAGCAATGTTTTGAAAATCGGTTTAGGAAGCACGAATGGAAATATTAAAATACCCGAATTGCCCAAATTAGTCGAATCGAATTCGGAAACCGAATCGGCGAATATTGTCGGTTATCTACATTCCGGCGACCGTTTAAGGTTTATGGAGCAAGCGACTTTTGGAGCGACAACTGTTTTGGATCAAAGAATTCGCCGCATTGGTTTACGAACTTGGTTAGCGGAACAATTTGAGGCTCAATATCCGAGCGTTACAAATCCCTATCCGAATATTCCTTTAATGCCAACGACAATTCCAACAAATTGCACCGAAGCGGCTGGTGGACTATGTTATCGAACACATTACACACAAATTCCTTTACAACAATGGTTTTTCAAAGAAGCGTTCTATGGCAATCCGCAATTGCGTCATCGTGTAACTTGGGCGTTAAGCCAAGTATTAGTAGCAAGCGGAGTGCAAATACAGCAATCGAGCCATATGATTACCTATCACAAAGTTTTATCTGACAACGCTTTCGGAAATTACCGTAAATTGCTAAAGGATATTACTTTGAATCCGGCGATGGGCGATTATCTTGATACGGTTCGTTCAACGAAAAATAATCCGAACGAAAATTATCCCCGAGAAATTTTACAACTTTTTTCAATCGGGCTTTTCAAATTAAATCAAGATGGAACCTTAATCCGCGATAATCAAGGTAATCCGATTCCGACTTACACCCAAGACGACATAAACAATTTTTCCAAGGTCTTTACCGGTTGGAATTATTGTAATCAAGGCTGTCCGAATTCGAGTCCTGGACTTATCAACTACAAAGATCCTTTAATTATGAATGGAGCAAATCACGACACGACTGAAAAAACTCTTTTGAATTATCCGGGCGCACCGAATTCCACTATTCCGGCTTGCATAGATTGCAACGCGGATCAGACCAAACTTTATGCGGAACAATCGCTCGAACAGACATTGGACAACATTTACAATCATCCGAATGTCGCGCCGTTTATCAGCAAATTATTGATTCAACAACTCGTAATGAGCGGTCCATCGCCCGCCTACGTTGAACGCATTTCGGCGGTTTTTAATCAAAATC
>CALMEH010000887.1 GCA_937863115.1 uncultured Acidobacteriota bacterium | reverse complement strand
GCAGTTTCTAAACCGTTGCGAAAGGCTTCGTTTGAGCCGCGAAAATCTCCGGTTTTCTTTAGAATCAAGCCTAAATCATAATGCGTTGCGGCTTTTTGTCCGGCGAATGTTTTGTTTTCGGGATTTTCCCGATAAAGTGTGTCGGCAATGGTTGCGGCGCGGCGATAATTTTCCAAACTTAGCGATAAATCTCCGATGTCCGTTTGATTCATCGCTACCGTTGAATAAAGATCAGCCAATTTGCTGCGTTCTTCAGACGTTTTGGCGTTTGGTTCAAGCAACGCGATAAGTTGTTTAGTTAGTTCAATTGAACGGCGATAATATGGCACGGATTCTTCGCTTCGCCCTAAAAGTTTGAGAATCCAACCGCAGTTGTGCGTGGCGTTTGACAGGCTGGCGACGGCTTTTTCATCATTCGGTTTGGCGGCGTAAATTTCTTCGCGCAGACGCAATCTTTCAAAATGATTTTGCAGAGATGTTTCACGGTCGCGCTCGCCGAAAAATTCGTCATATTTGTATAAACTGCGAACCAATAAATCTTTTGCTTCCAAGTCGTTCGGGTTATCGGTAATCAATTTTCGGGCGATTGTTTCGGCTTTTTGGAAGCTCGCTTTTGCCTTATCGTCATTGACCAAAGCCCACGCATATTCGTGTCCGAGTTTGAGATGCGCTTCCGCCAATTCCTTCAAAATTTCGGGATTATTTATTTCGTTCGCTAAATTCTCTAAATATTCGGAAGAAATATCGGCAATTCGTCCGCGCACTTGACTGGTAATTTGCGTTTCGGGAATTCCTTTTTCCCAACCCGAAACCAGATTATTCGTCAATTTTCTGATTTCGGTCAGACGGCGTTCGGCGCGTTCGCGTTCCTGTCGCGCAATAACGGCTTGCCACACGGCGATTGACAAACCGGCAAGCAAAGCAACAAGCGCAATCGTTGCAAACGCAACAGTTGTCCGATTGCGTTCGATGAATTTTGATGCCGAATAAACCAAAGTTACCGGACGCGCCAAAACCGGCAAACCGACAAGATGACGGTGCAAATCTTCGGAAAATTGCTCAACCGAACTGTATCGGCGCGAAGGTTCTTTGCGAAGCGACATCAAAATAATATTGTCCAAATCACCCATCAGGGATTTTGGATTTTGGATTTTGGATTTTGGATTTTCAGTTTCCGGTTGAGTTTCGCCTTTGTTTTCATCGGTTTTCTTAATTTCTGCCCAATGGCTAATAACGGCTGACGATGGACGAAGCGGTTCTGCGGTAAGGACGAGTTTGACAACTTCTTCGTAACTTTTGTCTTTTGAAACAAACGGGCGATGACCGCTTAAAAGTTCGTAAAGCAAAATTCCCAGAGAATAAATATCGGTGGCGGTCGTAATTGTTTCGCCTTTGATTTGTTCGGGCGAAGCGTATTCGGGAGTCATCAATTTCACGCCCGTTGCGGTGTCTTCAACCGACATTTCAAAAGCGTTCGGCGCGAGCAGTTTCGAGATGCCGAAATCAAGCAGTTTCGGTTCGCCATCTGCGTCAACGAGAATATTTGAAGGTTTAATATCGCGGTGAACAATTAGGTTTTGATGCGCGTAAGCGACTGCCGCGCAGATTTTGCGAAACAGCGTAAGACGTTCTTCGATGCCAAGTTTTTGCTTGTCGCAATATTTGGTGAGCGTTTCGCCTTCGATATGTTCCATCACGAAAAACGGCAAACCGTCGTCGGTCGTTCCGCCGTCGAGCAGACGCGCAATGTTTGGATGTTTGAGCGTGGCGAGAACTTGTCTTTCCTGTCGAAAACGGCGCACAATTTCGTCCGTGTCCATTCCGCGTTTGATAATTTTCAGCGCAACTTGCTGACGAAAATCTTCACGTTCGGCTAAGAAAACTGCGCCCATTCCACCGCGTCCAATTTCGCGGACGATTTTGTAATGTCCGATTCGCTTTTCACCCGAAAATTCGTTTTTGACCAAAACTTCCGCGCCGACGGAAAAAGCATCGCGTTTGAGAAAGTTTAGATTATCGGCAGATTGGACGGCTTTGAGCATTGCTGCAAGTTCGCCACGCAAGTTTTTATCGGAAATTTGCCGCACGAATTCATTTTGCGCGGACGTTTCAAGCTCAACGGCGACGGCAAAACTTTCGTTCAATTTTTGCCAATTTTGTGTTTTTGCGTTTTTAGCCTTCATTTTCTTTAGTTTAGAAAAGCGGGGGCAGAGCCGCCCTTCCCGACCTGCAAATTAAATAAACTTGTCTTGTTTTGCTTTGAATTGAATGAATTCAACGCTTATCAAATAAAGTTGGAAAAGATTACAGGTCAGGAAGGGCGGCTCTGCCCCCGCAAACTTTGGAAATCTTTCTACTTGATTCACATTTCATCAGTTAAAGTCTTAAAAAGCCAACCACGCGCAAATGCCCATTCGCGCTCGATGGTGGCGGTTGATTTTTCGGTTACTTCGGCGATTTCGGCAGTTGTCATTCCGCCAAAAAACTTCATTTCGACCAGCCGAGTTTTTTCTTCGTCAATTTTGGCAAGTTGCGTTAGAGCTTCATCCAAAGCCAGCAAATCCAAATTTTCTTCTTCAAAAAAAATCGTTACATCATCAATCGAAACTTTTTCTGCCGCGCCGCCGCGTTTTTCAGCGTGTTTGGTTTCCGCGTGATTGACGAGAATCCGCCGCATCATATTTGCTGCGATGCCATAAAACTGTGCGCGATTGCGCCAATCAACATTGTGCTGATTAACCAGACGCAAATAAGCCTCGTGAACCAGCGCAGTCGGTTGAAGAGTGTGATCGCGGCGTTCGTGTTCCAGATAATTTGCCGCAATGCGCCGCAATTCATCATAAACAAGCGGCAAAAGTTCATCCAAAACGTCGCGTTTCCCCGCGCCATATGAAATTAACATTTGCGTTATATCGCCAACCGATTCTGCCATTTAATTCAATAAATCTTTTCTTTAACAACCGCATTCTACTCGCATTTTAAAAAAAAGTCGAAATATTTTTTCAAAACGTGATGGAGTCAGTCAATTTTTTCGGCGTTATTAAGTAGAGGGAAATTTTTAGCTTGAAATTTGAGGTAGGAAAAGAAGATGAAAAAGATAACGATAAATATAATTTTTGCGATTTTAATGATGATGGTTTGGCAAGTTACGTCAGCATTTGCCGGCGCAACTTTTACGGTTAATGACAGTTCGACCGGAAAAACCTGTAATAACACATTGAGTTTATTTGAAGCCGCAAGTTTGGCAACAGGAAATAGTTTAGTTACGCATCTGACAACCGCCGAGAAAAATCAAGTTACCGGCGCAACATTTATTATTGGCTCAGACGGTCCGCCTGCCGATTGCATTTCAGCCATTTGGATAATACTTGACGGCGCAGGCGAAAACTACGCCGATGACATTAAATTTTCAAACGATGTCGGAACAATCAATAGCAATGTTTATTTGGGAAAAAATGATGATATTGACGGTCTTAAACCGAACGGACAAAAGGTAGTCTTAAACGGCTCCGGTATCGGCGGAAACATAAACGGCATTACATTACTGGATACTGACCCGACCGGCTCGCAAGTCAGAAATTTGGTTATTCAAAATTTTCCCCGCAACGGTATTCTCGCCGCTCATTTGAACGGCGCGATATTTGAAGGTTTAGACATTCACGGCAACGGCGGTAATGGATTGGTCATAACTTATCCTCTCGTTGACAATGCAAACAGCCGAAATGTTACCGTTGGCGGCGACCAGCCGCAACATCGAAATTTGATTTACGGGAATGCTCTTAACGGCATTGAAATAAACGCCTTATTAAACAGCGACCATAACGGCAGTCAAAATATCGTTATCAAAAACAACTACATCGGCACGAGCGACGGCACAACTGACAATGGAAATAATGGCAACGGAATTGAACTTAATCAGGCTTTCGGCGTAACGATTGGCGATACCACGGGAGCGACGCGAAATGTTATCAGCGGCAATAATAACGACGGTATTCAAATCAAAGGTTTGGGCGCAACGGGCAATACAATTATCGGAAATTTTATCGGCACGGATTCATCGAGCGGAGCGCGGCTCGGCAATGGCGCAAGCGGCATCAGTCTGGTTGAAGGCGCGGGCGGTAATTCAGTTACCGGCGGCATTCCGGGTAACAGCATCGGGATGGCCAATTTAAGGAAAGTCACCAGCGCAAATAATTTCGGGATTTTTTTTGGTGATACCAACACCGCCAACAATCGG
>CALMEH010000886.1 GCA_937863115.1 uncultured Acidobacteriota bacterium | reverse complement strand
TCAGATTGCGATTTGCCGTCAATTTGCAAAGTATGATTCGCGATAGACGTGCGGAAAAAGTTTCTCAATTCGTCGGTTTCGTGATAAGTATAAGTTCCCGAATCAACCAGCAGACTGTCGCCGCCGACCGCCAAATCTATCGAAAGCGCGTCCGAATGGGCGTGTCCGCCCGATTTTGCGCCGAGTTCGCCGCCGTCAATCAGCAGAAAATCATCGGTTTCCGCCCAACCGTCGCGCATTACGAAATAACCGCCGGATTTGAAGGCGTTTGATGTTTTCGTCGGACGCACTAATCTTAAATTCATAAAACTTTGGCGGCTTTCCGCTCCCAATAGCCAGAGCGTTTCTTCAGCGAAATCGTGTGCGACAAATTTATAATCACTGCGCCCGAAAAGAACTGCGCCGGTCGTTAAAACCGCTCGAAAATCTTCCGTTCCGACGTTACCGTGTGGCAAACATCTGCCGCCGTCGTCATCGCCGATAAAAGGCGTGGTGCCGTCGGGACGAGTCGCATACATCAAAAAATCCAACATTAACTGCAATTTTGTTTCGAGTTTAGCTTGCAGATTTTTTTCCGTGTCGCCGTTGTTCAAAGTTTTCAAAAGCAAAAACTGCGTATAAAAATCTACCGTGTAACGCTGATACCAAGTCGTCTGCTCAAAATAAACGCCGTCGGGCAAAATTTGTTTATCAAGTTCGGCAAACAAAATATCTTCACCCATTTTGCGCCAATGCGGAGCGCGTGAAAAGAACGGAAATTGTGTGCCGAGATAATAAAGCCCAAGTGCTTCGCCGGTTAAATGCGTGTTCGGGCTGTAATATGTTGAAAGATATTTTTCGATGTGTCTGCCATGTAAATATAAGAATTTTAAGGCTTGTTGGAAAAGTTGCGGCGTAAGATGCAGCGAATCTTTGAAGAAATTAAATGCCCAAATCCAACTCATTGCGCGAAACGCAACTTCGAGCGAGCTAAACCAATTTATGCCCATTCCGGGCTGATTTTGCGCCATCCAAGATTCGAGATGTCGCGCAAAAGTTTCCGCATAACGCTCATCTTTCGTCAGCCAATAAGCCACGCCGAGCGTGAAAAAATGCTGATGCCGATTGAGTTCCCAAACAATTTTTTTATCGCCGGTTTCCGCTGTGTCGAGTTCGTCGAATTGTTTCCAATGTTTGAGCGGAATTTTTTTGCCGGCGACAGGTTCGTAATGCCAATCAACATCCGCGCCGAAATCGAGATTTAAAAGTCCGAGTAAATCAAACTTACCCGAAATCATTCGGTCGGCTTTTTCGATAAACGGACGTGCGCTTTTTTCGCCGAATTCACGCCGAAAAGCGGCAAGTGTTGCGCCTTTTTGACGAAATGAGGGGAAAAACGCAAAATCCGCGTTTTCGCAAAAGGCTTCAAAAAGTATCTGCGGTGTGATTTTTTCTTTTCCGAAATAAGATTTTTCAATCAGTTGGACAAATTCTTCATCTGTCGGCAATTTACCGCTCAAACCGATTTGTTCGGTATAAACAGACAGAGCCTGTTCGCCACGCGTGATAATCTCCGTCCAGCTTTTGCCCTTTATTTTCCTGATTTTATCTATCGGATTCGCCATCGTTTCTACTGACATATTGCAAATTTTTTGCCTGTTTCGTCAATCTTTTTTTCCGTTGCGCTCATAATAGTTTTCAGAGCGTAATTGCGAAACCCATTCGGATTTCCCTTTTTTCCGTCTACCGCCGCCAAAACCATATTGAACGCTTCACGCGCCGAAGCGAAATGAACTTTATATTTGCCCGTTTTTTCGCCGTTTTCAATAATTTCGCCGAAAAATTTCACCGCGTCTTCGCCGATTGAAGCAGATTGATCGTGCGTGAAAAAGCCGTGGCAATAAAGTTTTACAAAAACCCAATCGCTTTTGCCTTTGACAGTAACATTCGCCGAAGTCCAACGCCGAAATCTTGCCAAATCCATCGGCTGATTATGCACAAGTGCGCCGTCTTCGAGTCGCGGAACCGGCAAACCTTTGATTTGCCGCGTCCAATTAAATACCAATGGTCCTGTAAATATAAGTGGTAATTGCGGCTTTTTTCCAAAAACTTTCACCGAAGAACCTTTTCGATGCGGAATTTTTTCGTGAATCGGCAAGCCGCATTCGTAAATTTGATTTATTATTTCAACTTGCGATTCGTCCGGCGCAGACGGCAAGGTCATATCGGCATAACAACCTGTTTCCTGCAAAATTTGCATTTCATCATCAACGCCGCAAAACCTTCCGCTGCTTGAGTTTCCGAGCGCAAGATTGCCGTGAACAAATGCATATTTCGGTTGTGAATCATTATCAAAACGCGATAAAAGTTTATGCTCTTCCGCCAAAATATCACGAAATTCGCTCAAAGATTTTCGCAAGTTTTCCGCCGTGTCGGGTTTATCAACGCCGTGATGCAAATGAATTTCCGTTTCTCCCAAACCTTCGGATTGCATTTCCGCCATTTTGTCTAAAATATGTTTGTCGTATTGCTCCGCCGGATAAAAATTCGTATGCCGAAACTTCGTGCCGTCCGCGTCTTTCACCGCTTCGCCCGTTTTTCGTGCGAGTTTGTGATATTCGTCCAAACGTCTGCGCTGTGTGTCCAAATCGAGTAAACCGTTTGCGCTCCAGCTCGGTTCAAAATGGTCGGCAATCGTGAAAATTATATGCTTTTTCTCAAACGCATTTTGCTCCAAAAAAGATTTCCCGCGCACGAACGGATACCGCACGAGCCAAGGCAGATTCCATTTTAATTTTGTTATATAAGTCATTTGGTCTTTGGTCTTTGGTCTTTCGTCTTTGGTTTTACAGCGAAGACCAAAAACCAAAAACCGAAGACCGAAAATCATAGTTTTTTAACTATCACGAACGAAGGCGTTTGCGGATTGTCGTCCGACAAAAAACCTTCGATTTTCAAACCATTTCGCGCACATTCATTTTCGATAAATTTTTGCGTTTGATAAATTTCCTTACCGCGCCAAAAACCATTTTGCAACTGCTTTCCGCTCAATGAATGAATGATACCGCCGGTTAGACAAATCAATGGATACGCAAGTTGCTTCGGATTAAAACTAAAAAATCTTTCCCGAATCATTCCGAAATAAAACGCCGGCGCGTGCGTTTTCAGTAAAAAAGTTCCATTCACGCGCAAAATCCGCGAAATTTCTGCAAACGTCTCGCGGTTGTTCATATACGGAAGCGCAACGCGGCACAAAATAACATCGAAACTTTCGTCCGCGAAAGGAATTTCTTCACCTTTTGAACGCACAAACGCAAAGCGATTTTCGTAATTTTTTCCGCGAAAAACTTCCTGCGTAACTTTTCCCAATTCATCCGCAAAATCAATTCCGACGCAAAAAGCGTTCGTTTTTTCAAGAAACGGCAAAATCTCTTGCCCCGCACCGCAACCGACATCCAAAACAGTTTTCGGCAATTTATCACGCACCGCATCAACCAGCAAATATCGCTTCGCCGCATCTTTCTGCGCGAATTTTTCGATTGCTGTTTGCGTATATTCCTGATAATTGCTCATTTGGGTTTCTGGTTTCAGGTTTCTAGTTTCTCGTTGAAAAACCGGAAACCGGAAACTGAAAACTAGAAACCAATCCTCCTTTGCCAAAGTTCCAAAATATACAAAATCCACAGCGAATAAGAATGATCGCGGCGTTTTTTGGCGTGTTCATCGAGCAAAACTTTGATGTATTTCGTGTCGAAAAATCCGCGTTCGAGCGTTTTTTTCTCGCTCAAAGTTTCGTGAATTCTATCTTTTAATTGGAAATTTATCCATTCATTAAGCGGAACGCCAAAGCCTTGTTTCGGGCGATTTAAAATTTCTTGCGGGACAATTCCGCTGATGGCTTTGCGGAAAATGTATTTTGTTTCGAGGTTTTTCAGCTTTAATTCGGTCGGAATATTCGTTACGAATTCAATCAATTTATGATCAAGGAGCGGCACTCTTGCTTCCAAAGAGGTTGCCATACTCATTCGGTCAACCTTTGTTAAAATATCGCTCACAAGATAAGTTTTGCTGTCCAAATAAAGCAAATTATCAATCGGATTTCCGGTTGAAACTTGTCGCGCAATTTGTCCGAAAAGATTTTCCGCTTTGCCGAAACCGCCGTTTAAATTATTGAAAAATTCGCGCGAATAAAGCGATTTTCGTTTCAAGTTTCCGAGATACGAAACGCTGTCAATATAGCGTTCAGTCGCTTCGAGCGAAAC
>CALMEH010000885.1 GCA_937863115.1 uncultured Acidobacteriota bacterium | reverse complement strand
ATATTCCCGATGACGGAAGTATCGAATTTGCCGACCGCTCGCGCTCCTTCGGTTTTGAAATTCGCAGTTCGTTTCGCGCCAACAAATATCTGAGTTTTAATGGCGGCTTAACGCAAGTTGCCAAAGCGTTTTATCCGGGACAATTTACGGCAGATAATCGCCGCATTGTGATTGACAGCGCACCGCGAACAGTCGGCAATGTCGGTTTGGTTATTTCGGAATTCAAAGGTTTTAATGCTTCTCTGAATTATCGCCACGTTTCGCGCTATCGGCTCGACGGCGAAGATGATTCGATTTTTGCTGCGGGCAATGATGTCGTAGATTTTTATTTGTCGAAGCGGCTAAAAAAATGGGTTGATTTCAATGTTTCGATTGATAATTTGCTGAACAAAAAATATTACGAAACGCAAAACTTTTTCGAGTCGCGCACTTGCCCGACGTGCGACGTGGCGACAAGAATTCACGCCACGCCCGGTTATCCGTTCACGATAAGTTTTGGTTTGACGTTCAGATTTTTCGGGAAAGAATAAAAGCCTCACCAAGTAAAAAGTAAGACACGCTTCCGACTTTTTACTTTTTACTTTTTACTTGAAGTAACCGTTTTGCGTTTTTAACAATTTCCACGGATTTTTCAACAGAATCTGCCATTGCCGTCAGATGTCCCATTTTTCTGCCTTTGCGGGCTTCCGATTTGCCGTAAAGGTGAAGTTTGACGTTTGGAAAATTTAAAGCATTTGACCAAACGGGTTCGCCTTTTTCCCAAACATCGCCCAAAAGATTTGCCATTGCTACGGGTTTATAAAATTCGGTCGAACCGAGCGCAAGTCCGCAAACCGCTCTAAGCTGTTGCTCAAATTGCGAAGTTACGCAAGCGTCAAATGTCAGATGTCCCGAATTGTGCGGACGCGGTGCGATTTCATTGATTAAGAGTTTTTCGTCTTTCGTTAAGAAGAATTCGACGCACAAAGTTCCGACATAACCAAAAGTTTCGGCAACGGCACGGGCGATTTCAACGGCTTCATCAAAAACTTTCGGCGAACAAACGGCAGGTGCAAAACTCACGTCCAAAATATGATTTTCGTGCGCGTTTTCAATCACGCCGTAATGCGCGAAATTGCCTTGTAAATCTCTCGCGGAGACGACAGAAACTTCCTTTTCAAATTCGATAAACCCTTCTAAAACCGCTTCATTTCCGTGCAAATTTTCAAACGCCGTTTCGATTTCGCTGACGGATTTTATCTTTTGCTGACCTTTCCCATCGTAACCGAATCCGGCAGTTTTCAAAACGGCGGGCGGTCCAATTTCATCGGCGGCTTGATACAAATCTTTCCGCCTTTTGATATGACGAAAAAGGGCGT
>CALMEH010000884.1 GCA_937863115.1 uncultured Acidobacteriota bacterium | reverse complement strand
ATACCAAATCGGATCGCCTTCGGTATCGCGGTCTTCCATCAAACAAAAGCCTTCGATTTGGTCGAAATCGTAAAACGAATCTTCTCTCGAAAGCAACCCGTAACGCGACATCAAAACCGTATTTTCGACGCGATTTATGACGATTTTCGTAATCGGCGCATTGTAAATCGTCCAAACGCCAACGCCAACACCAACCGAACCCATCACAAGTGCCACCGCTAACATCAAAGGCGAATGCCGCGAATAATCCGCAAAACCGCCGAGCGCACCATAAACAAAAATGCCGCCGACAACCGCAAAAAACAGACCGACGATCCACAAACAACCCGGCGTTTCGCGGATAATCAATTCGTTTTGAGTTTGTTCTGTGTTCATTTTGCTTTTGAAATAAACGAATTGAGTTTTTCAACAAGATTTTTACTTTCAATGTCGCTATTTTTTTTCATTTCCAGCCTGATTTCCGAGTCATTTGCAAGAATCAATGTAATAAAAAGCGGTGCAAAATCCGTATCGAGCATTTTATATCTGTCAAAACCTTTAATTTGCGAAAAATAGAATCTTTGTGTTTTGCTTTGCCAAAAATTTCTGTTGATAATTTCTACTATTTGTGATGTTCGATTGACTTTAACAATAATTGTGGGCATTAAGACCAACGAAAAAAAAAGATAAATAAATCCGCCAACAAATGCGAATGTCAATAAAAAAACAATGACAACCAAAGCGGAACCAAGCAAACTGCCGTCATCGGCTTTGAAAACACTGCGCGGTTCAAAGTAGGCGCGAGACGCAAGCCAGACGAGAAGAAAACCAAATGTTAAAGAAAGAATCGCGCCCAAAATCCAATAAAACACCGGACGGTCGCGTAAAATTATTTCATTTTTGCTTTCGATAATTTTCATTACTGAACAATGTCTTCAAAATCTTCAATCGAAGGCAGTTCGATTAAATCCTTCAGCCCGAACTGAATTAAAAAATCTTTTAATTTTTCATATAACACCATTCGCCCGACGGTTTCTTTGCGATCATTCGCAATAATGAGTTTTTTTCTAAATCGCATTTTCATTTCCGAAGGCGATTTAACGAGAGATCTTGCCATATCTTCTGCCCTCAAACGTCGAAGCAACTAAGCCGTCATTCTTTTGCCAAATGTATGGCAAATGTGGTGTCGCCTGATTAACCGTTTCGATAAAGTAATCGAAATCATTGAGAGAAAATTCCGTTGTTAGAATTTTTCTTTTCACTCCATTAATTTCAACGTAAAATTCCCTACTGCTTTCGGCATCCGCAAAATATTCCGTTTCCGATACTTCACTCCACTTAAAGCCGTAATTTTCGCTGAAACTTCCCCAAAGCGTCTTCTTTTTCACATCACAACCGATTTCATCACAGATGATTGTCGTGTCTGTTTCAAAAATTATAAGCAACAAACAAATGGCAAATGTTAGGATATTTATTGCCCAATAGAAAACTTTAAAGCGTTCAGCCGTTAAAAAAATTGAAGTAAATACAAAAACTGCAACGATTACGCACAGATAGATCAAAATTCGTTTGACGGGATTTGTTCTAAATATTTGTTGACTCATTTTCTAACTGTCGCCGGGAAAATTTCAATCTAAAATTTCGATTCGGTTAGTTATCTAATTTACTTATTGAACCAAATCTTCAAAATCTTCAATCGAAGGCAATTCGGTCAAATCTTTCAATCCGAATTGAATCAAAAAATCTTTCGACGTGCCGTAAAGCATCGGTCGTCCGACGGTTTCTTTATGTCCTTTCATCACGATCAGGCGTTTTTCGAGCAGAGTTTTTATTGCCGAAGTTGATTGCGTGCCGCGAATTTCGAGAATTTCGGGAATTGTTACAGGTTGTTTGTAAGCAATCACCGCTAAAGTTTCGAGCGATGCCAAAGACAATTTTGCGTTCGGACGAGTTTTCAAAAATCTGCGAACTTTTTCGTGATATTCGGTTTTCGTGGCAATCTGCCAACCGCCCGCGATTTCACGAATTTGCAAACCGCCTTCGCGCTCGACGTATTCGAGTTTTAATTCTTCAACCGCCGCTTCGATTATTTCGCGGTCTTCTTCCAAAACATCGGCAAGCGTTTTAACAGTAATCGGTTCGTCCGCGACAAAAATCAACGCTTCGACAATCGAAACGATTTCGCTTATACTTCGCGGTTGTTTTTCTTCAATTTCCATAAGTATTTAGCCTGCGAAACATACGAAAAAAACGAAAAAAACAGATAAAAATTTTTCGTTTCTTTCGTATGTTTCGCAGGCAAAAAATCAAATCTTCTTCAATACAATATCGCCGAAAGTCGCGTTTTGCGTGAATTTTATGCTTTCGGTGCGAACGATTTCAAGAATCGCAAAAAATGCCGTAACAATTTCGCGGCGCGTGTGCATTTCTTCAAAAAATTTCAAAAGGCTTAACTCTTTCGATTCAAAAATCCGTTTTTTCAAAGTTTTTAACATTTCCGCAAGCGTGATTTCTTCGCGTTCGATTTCCATCTGAACTTCTTCTTTGTGCCGCGCAAGTATTTTTTGAAAAACAGTTAATAAATCAAAAACGCTGGCATTTGTTTCCGAATTATTTTCGTCCGATTCGATTTTCCCACGCGGAAAAACGGCTTGTTCGACAGTCGTTCTTTCATAAAGCATCTGCGAAGCGTTTTTGAATTTTTGATGTTCCAAAAGTTGTCGAACCAAAGCTTCACGCGGGTCTTCTTGTTCTTCTTCCGTTTCGGCAACAATTTCTTTCGGCAAAAGCATTTTCGATTTTATCTCGATCAAAGTCGCCGCCATCACGAGAAAATCCGCCGCCAAAGTGATGTCCAAACTTTTCATCAAACGGATATATTTCAAATATTCGTCCGTTATCCGTGCAATCGGAATGTCGAAAATATTCGCCTGTTCTTGCTTGATCAAAAACAAAAGCAAATCGAGCGGACCCGTAAATTCGCCCAGATGCAATTTAAGATTTTCGCTCCGACTTTCAGCAATAATTTCCGGCTGAACTTTATAAAAATCGAAACTTAATTGTTCCGGCTGTTGTTCCATTTCAAGAAAGATTTTAACGCAAAGACGCGAAGGCGCAAAGACGCAAAGGTTTTATTTTTCTTTCTTTTGCGCCTTTGCATCTCTGCGCCTTTGCGTTAAAAAATGGCTTAAATATATTTTGTTTCTCTGAGATAAATAATGTAATCAATTTTCGGCGGCTCAAAGCCTTCTTCACGAATTTTGAGCATAATATTTCCGCGATGAATTGCCGAATGAAACGGAACGTGCGTCAAGATTTCGCGGAAAGTATTTTCTTTCCAATCGCCTTCGCTCGTGCGGTAAGTCGTCTTCAAATCCAAACCTTCTTCGTCAAATCTCCGCAAAAGTTTTTCGTATTTTTCCGAAACTTCACGCGCCAATTCGCCGCAATCTTCGAGCGATAATTCTTGCCAAAAATCGAAACCTTTGGAATCTTTACCGTAGAGACGTTCAAAATATTCTCGTTCCGTAATTAAAAGATGCGCCAAAATTTTGTGCGATTTTTCCGAATAATTTTCCTTGAGCGCGGTGAGAATTCGCCGATTCGCCCAATCGTTATAATCGAAAATTTGTCGCAAATGTTCTAAACTATTCATCTTTTATGGCGTGTTCCTGCAAAGCCGCGAGTGGAATATGTTTCAAAACCGAACTGTCGCACGCTTCCAAAACGACCGGCGCGGCAACTCCGTTTTCGTAAGCGTCGAGCCAACTCAGAGCGCAAACGCACCATTTATCTCCGGCAACAAGCCCGGGAAAACCGTGTTGCGGTGCAGGCGTTATCAAATCATTTCCACGCGATTGCAAATAAAGCAAAAATTCGCTCGTAACCTCGGCACAAATCGTGTGCATTCCGCGATCTTCCGCATTCGTGCGGCAATTCCCGTCTCGAAACCAACCTGTCAGCGGTTGCAAACAGCAACACTTCAGATCAGTTCCTAAAACATTTTTCGGTTTCGGTTTGTGTCCGTTGCCGTTTCCATTTCCGTTCGTGTAACTCATAAATTTAATTTGATTTTTGATCTTTGATTTTTGACCTTCGATTCTTGACTTTAACAAAAATCAAAAATCAATTTTTTCGCTTTTTCTACCGGACGCGCCAAAACCGCACGATTCCCGACTTCGACAATCGGACGTTGCAAAAGCGTCGGATTTTCTACGATGGCGCGGATAATTTCCTCGTCTGCGCTTTCCTTCGACAAATTCAATTCCATAAAAATCGGCTCATTGCGCCGCAAAACGTCAAACGGTTTCAAATCGGCTTTTTTCAAAAGTTCGCGCAATTTTTCCGCCGTCAAAGGCTCGATAAAGTAATTAACCCGTTCAAAATCAATGTTGTTTTCCCGAAACAACTTCGCCAAATTTCGGCACGTCGTTCAGATCGGTTTTTCATAGACGATGATTTTTTCTGTCATAATTAATTCTAAACTTTTTTTAAGAAGAAAAAATGCCCATCATAGTAAATACTTAATTCTTTCTTGTTTGTAATTTCAAAAGAATAACAGGCATTTTTACCTTCATCATAAAAGACATTAACCTGTTCGACTTTATTTTCCTGTGCGCCTTCCAAGTCATACGACCACAATGTTACTTTATTTAAATGAGAATAGATTGTTTTCTCTTGTGGAATCGTTACTATAAGTTCATATTTTTTAAATCTAAATTCTGTGCCAAAAAATAAAGTGTTTTCGTCATAAACAAAATTATTTTTAGAAAAAATTATGCGCTTACCAATGAAACTTTCCACTTCTGTTTTTTTTAGGACAGAGCCTCCGTATTTAATATACTTGTAAATTTCCCATTTACCGCAGACAAAATCTGGAAGTTTTTTTATTGGGCAATCAACTTGAATTTTATCCGTAATCCTTACTTCAGATGTAGGTTTTACATCAGAGATAGGTTTCGACTGGATTGAGTTTTCTATGACTTTTAATTCAGTATAATTATTACACGAAATAAACGTGAAAATAAGAAGTAATGAAGCGGTAAGTTTTAATAATTTCATAATGTCTAACTCTATGTAAATCAAATCATATCGCCTAAACGAGTTTGCACCAAATTTTGCGATTCTTCAAAGGTAAAAACTCTCGATTTCGTAATAAACCTTACGCCCATCGGAATTTCCAACGAAAACGACGCGCCGCGTCCGGGCGTTACGTCAATCGTCAATTCGGTATGTTTGAAAAATTCAAATTGATCTTTCGCCATATAAAAATCGCAACCGTCAATTTCACCGAGCCAAACATCCGCCGAACCAACCAAAAAATCGCCGTCGCTGTAACACATCGGCGAAGAACCGTCACAGCAACCGCCCGATTGATGAAACATCAATTCACCGTTTTTTGCACGAAGTTCGGCAATAACTTTTTTCGCTTCGTCCGTAACTTTTACTCTCGGAATTTCGTTCATAACACTTTCAGTATAAACTTATCTACCCATTTTGTTTTAATCGCAGCGTATTCGGATTTGTTTGAAACTCTTTTCGCCAATTCTAATTTATAATCATTATATTCTCGCGCAAGTTCGGCGTTTTTACTTAAAACATCACGAAATCTTAACTTCAAATGCCAATCCGCATTGGCTTCGGTGTAAATATGAACTTGGCAATAACGAATATTTTCTTTATCCAAAACTGCATAAAAATGCCCGCTTTCATCATCAAACTGCCCACGATATTCATAGCCGAGTTTGACCAAAGCCTCAGCTAAATTTTCAAGTCCTTTCTCACCGCAAAGAATCGCAATATCCAAAATAGGTTTGGCGTAAATATTCGGAATTGCCGTGCTTCCGATATGTTCGATGCAAATTGCAGAATCATCAAATGCGGCTTTGATGCGTTGTTTCTCAAACAAAAAATCATCTTTCCACACAACATCGTGCGGCAACAATTGAAGTTTCTTTTTGTCCATTCCAAACATAATAATTACGTCATTTTACAACAATAATTCTTTGACATTTGCTTGTAATAAATCGTTAGATTTCTTAAAAAATTCTAAAAAATTTTCAGCAACATAATAAATCGCATCTGGGTCGTGCTGATAAACAATTATTTGTCCGTAACTTCCTTTGTCAGTCGGGTTGCCATCAAAAAGAATAGTTGTCGAACCTCCAAATTCCGCAAACGGAAACCAAAGCCGATGTTGCAAAAAAATTGGTTGTATTCTTTCATCTCGTTTTGTTTCAAAATCGCTCAATTGTTCATAAATTGAATCGTCGTAAGGCAAAAACAAAGACCAAGTTTCAAGTGCTTCTTCGATTGATAAAAAAGAGCAAGGCATTACTTCATCCGAAAACACACAAAACCAACTGTCGCCTTCATTTGAGCCGTTAGAAAATCGCCAAAAATCTTTCAAATTATCGTCAAAATTTATTCCGGTTTTCGCTTCAACATCGGCATTTTTTTGGGCGTTTGCACCTTCATTTACGACAAATTTCAGACCGTTTGATTCTAAAATATTTTTCAATCGGTCAATCTCAATTTTTATTTCTGATTTCATTCGCAGATTAGTTGCTCACTTTCAGCGAGCGAATTTTGTTCTAAACTAACGTAGGGTTGCGCTCGTTTTCACTCGCTTAACCCTACGCTATTAAATTTGTCGCCTTCAGCGACTTTTGCGGAGATTATAAACATCCGCAATCCGAATTCCAAAATCCCAAATCTAAAAGAATCCCATCGCCTTCTTGTCATAAGAAATCAACATATTCTTGTTGTTGCGATAATGGTCGAGCATCATTTTGTGGTTTTCGCTTCTATTCTCGGGCGATTCTCAAGGCTTCTTCACGAAGTGCGTGGCTGATGCGAAAGTCGTTTGCGTCGAGCGCATCTAAAATCGTTTTGATTTCAGATAAACTTCCGTTTTGTTTGGCTCGAATCAAAATGCCGACCGTTCCGATAATATTTACGCCGAGACGTTTTGCCGCCGCTCGCGCTTGTTTGTCGTCAGTTATCAAAAGGCAATCTTTCTCGCTTGCCAATGCAATAGCTTCGGCTTCGCCTGCGTCAACAACCATTTCCAAAGCTGCCGACAACAAATTATTTTTTAGACTTTCAACTTTCAGCCATTCAAAACTTCCGCCAAATTCGCGTCCGACTTCCGGCGGAATTATCACCGAATCAAAAAGCGCGGGCAAAATATCCAATCTGCCAACGCGCTCCAAACCGATCAAACAAGTGCTGTCGGAAATGACCGATTCCTTCACAATCCGAGTTCCTCGTGCAGATCGTCGGGCGAATAATTAATCACCGGAACTTTATATTTCCCCAAAACTTCGATGAAAGCACGTTTGGAAAACCCCGCCAATTTCGCCGCTTGCCCAAGTGAAACACGCTCCGTTTCATAAAGTTTAACCGCAAGAAACGTCTGAACCTCGTCTTTCGATAAACTCGGCGGCAAATCCAAAGTCAATTCAACTGTATTCGTCATAATCTTTCACCTGAGATAATTTTAACATTTTTTCGCAAGAATTTTAGCAATAACTTTTTTCGCTTCGTCCGTAACTTTTACTCGCGGAATATTTCTCATAACAAATGCCAAATCTTAGTTCTCTTACAGGTAAAAATGTTTGTTAAACCAAACATAACCGCTATTGGTTAGACACGCATCTTCGACTACAAAAGTTCGCGGAAAATAATTGTCTGATAGTTTCAAGGAAAGTCTTGAAGGTTTTTCTTCAGCGGCTTTCAAAAATAACTTAATTATCGCTTCGTTCTTTTCAACATCTTTAGCGAGAAAATCTAAAAGTCCAACATCTTCGATTCCGGTTTCAAGTGCGTTTTCGGTAACATAATCTTTGTCTTCCGGTGAAAGCACAAAGCCAAGTTCGCGCAAGGTGTTGCCGTTGATAATCGAACACGAGGCAAGATGACGATTAGAAACCGAAAGAGTTGCGTCAATCAATCCATATTTAACAATCGCGCCTTCAAGATAAATTCTTTCGGGCGAAATCAAGCGACTGTCAGGCGGAAGGTCGCCGCCTAAAATTGCAAACAAATCTGCTTCAAAGGTTTCAAGCGAACAAATTTCGATTTTTCGGTTAATCAATTTCGGCAAAGAGCAATATCGAAGCCCGCGAAGAATTGTTTTGGTATATTTTATTCTTAAAGACATTTAAAAATATATTTCTTTTTCAAGTCGCTGAAAGCGACAAATATAATAGCGTAGGGAGTAATGAGCGAAGCGAATAAATCCCTACGTTGGCGAACAAAATTCAATCGCTCGCTGAAAGTGAGCTACATTACCCCGCAAATTTGTTGCTCACTTTCAGCGAGCGGATTTTGTCTGAAACTAACGTAGGGTTGCGTTCGTTTTCACTCGCTTAACCCTACGCTATTATATTTGTCGCCTTCAGCGACTTTTGCGAAAATCGAACGAAATCCGCAATCCCAAATCCCAAATCCGCAATCTAAAAGAATCCCATCGCTTTCTTGTCATAAGAAATCAACATATTTTTGTTGTTGCGGTAATGGTCAAGCATCATTTTATGGTTTTCGCGTCCGAAGCCCGATTTTTTGTAGCCGCCGAATGGGGCGTGGGCGGGATAATTGTGGTAGCAATTTACCCAGACGCGTCCGGCTTTGATGGCGCGTGGAATTTGGTAAAGTTGGTGTGCGTCGCGCGTCCAAACGCCTGCGCCTAAGCCGTAGAGCGTGTCGTTGGCGATTGAAATGGCTTCGGCTTCGTCTTTGAAAGTCGTGATTGACGTTACCGGACCGAAGATTTCTTCTTGGAAAACGCGCATTTTGTTATGTCCTTTGAGAAGTGTCGGTTGGACGTAAAAACCGCCTTCAACGCCTTCGTTTTGTTGAGCTTCGCCACCTGTCAAAACTTCCGCGCCTTCGTCTTTGCCGATTTGGATGTAGTTCAGGATTTTTTCGTATTGGTCTTGGCTCGCCTGTGCGCCGATCATCGTTGACGGATCGAGCGGGTGTCCCATTTTGATTGCTTTTGTGCGTTCAATAACTCTTTCAATAAATTTATCGGCGATTGATTCCTGCACCAAAATCCTCGACGGGCAAGTGCAAACTTCGCCTTGATTTAACGCAAAAAGTGCCGCACCTTCCAGACATTTGTCGAAAAATTCGTCGTCCGCGTCCATCACGCTTTCAAAGAAAATGTTCGGCGATTTGCCGCCTAATTCTAAAGTTACCGGAATCAGATTTTGCGACGCATATTGCATAATCAAACGTCCGGTCGTCGTTTCGCCCGTGAATGCGACTTTGGCAATTCTTTCGCTTGTCGCCAAAGGCTTTCCGGCTTCGGGACCGAAACCATTGACGATATTCAAAACTCCGGCGGGCAAAATGTCTTGAATCAATTCCATCAAAACCATAATCGAAGCCGGAGTTTGTTCGGCAGGTTTGACGATTGTGCAATTTCCGGCGGCAAGCGCAGGCGCGATTTTCCAAGTTGCCATCAAAAGCGGAAAATTCCAAGGAATAATCTGCGCGACAACGCCCAAAGGTTCGTGAATATTTATCGAAACCGTGTTTGCGTCAAGTTCTGTCGCTTCGCCCGTTTCGGCGCGAATTACGCCCGCAAAATATCGAAAATGGTCAATCGCCAAAGGCAGATCAGCCGCCATTGTTTCACGAATCGGCTTGCCGTTGTCCCAAGTTTCGGCGCGTGCCAGAAGTTCGAGATTTGCTTCCATCGTATCCGCGATTTTCCACAAAAGGTTGCTTCGCGTGGTCGCCGAACTGTTATTCCATTCAGGCGCGACTTTGTGTGCCGCGTCGAGCGCGAGTTCAATATCTTCCGCCGTCGAACGCGCAACTTTTGTAAAAGGTTTGCCGTCAACGGGCGAAATTACGTCAAAATATTCGCCGCCTTTCGGTGCGACAAATTCGCCGCCGATAAAATTGTTATATTGTTCCTTAAATTTCGGAATGTCGTAGCTTTTTTGTGTTCCGTCCATATTTTTTTACTCCTTTAGAATTAGATTTTTCGCCGTTAGACGAATTTTGGATTACTGATTTCAGGTGAAATTTATTTTATCACTTTTGAACTTGTCAGAACAGTCTGCGCGGATTGTGTTAAAACACTTTTAATTGTGGAAAAAAATGGTATAATGGGTTGTAAGAACGCGGAGGGAAGCAGTAATGAAAAAGTCGTTTGAAACAATTTCCAAAATAATTTCCAAGTGGCAAAATGTTTTAGCAATCGTCGCAATTATCATGGTTGCGATTTTGCACGCGGTTATCCAAACTTATTTTGTCCAAAGCGAAACGAGCAAAAATTTGATTATCGCAGAAGTTTCAATCAAAGCCGGACAGATTATTTTGCCGAAAGCCGAAGCCGAGCCGATTTCTACGCAGAGCGTTGAGATTGCGCCGAAAGAGTTTGAACCGAATAAAATAAATAAAATAATCGAAATGAAATCCGCGCCGCAAATCAAACAACGGCAAGCCCAAATCGTCCAACCGAAACCACAGCCGAAGAAAAAAGATGCGAATGAAAACCGCACCGAACGTCTTCGCCGTGCCGAAATAATCTTAACCGGAATCTAAAATGACGGTGAGACGTTGCGACAAAGCGGCGGCGGGATTTTCGCTCTGTCTGTTGGTCGCATCGTCCCAAAATCTCCGAAAGATAAGACAATGAAAAAATTTATATCATTTACGCTGGCTTGTTTTTTGATTTTGGCGAACGCTTTTAGTTTGTTCGCGCAATATCGCGGTGCGCCGGTGAAAAAAGACCGTTTAATCAAGGCTTTGCGCTCCAAGCAACTTCAAACAAATGATATTGTCAGCGTTATAAAATCGAACGGCGTTGATTTTGCTTTGACGGCGCAGTTAGAAAAAACTTTAATTGAAGCCGGAGCGCGTCCCGAAGTTATTCGCGCCGTTGCCAATAATCTGCGTCTGAGTTCGACAATTACCAAAAATCGCAATACGACACGCAGTAAACCGAACTACGACGATTTGCTCGAACGCGCGATGTTTGCTTACAAAGACAAAAAAAATCCACGCGAAGCCGTGAAAATTTTGCAATCGGCAGTAAAATTAAACGCGGATGAACCGACGGCTTATCAAATGCTCGGATTTGTAAATCTTTATGGTTTGAATAATTTGGCGGAAGCCGAAAAACAGATGCGTCTGGCAATCGAAAACGGCGGAAGTGCGGTTTTTCGCGTCTTTCACGATGATTCGGGCGGCTTTTCAAATCGTTGTTCCGGCTCGCTCTATGTTTCGCCCGACAGCGTCCGTTTTGAATCGGACGACAACCGCCATACGTTTGAAACTTCGGCGGTAAATATCGAAAAAATCAAGCTCGACATCGAAACGAACCGCACTTGGAAAAAACACACGGTTTTCAAAATCTTTATGAAAATAGGCAAAACCGACGCTAAATTCAGCTTTGCGCCGATAAGCGCGAACGAATCCGAATCAAAAATGGTCGAACGATTTATCGCGCCTTCAAAGCAAAATCGAGGCTAATCTTTATTAAGAATGGTTTTTAAGATAAAACCACGAAAACACACAAAAATACACAAAAAGAATTAACCTGTTTCGTGTATTTTTGTGTATTTTCGTGGTTATGATTTATAAAATAAATCCGTTCCTAAAATCACTTCCAATCGAAATCTAAAAGAATTTCGGCGGAAATTCAAAATGACTTCCCATCAAAAAATATGCGAGATTCGGTGCGTCGTGCGAGCGGTCGTAGCCGACGAGTTCGATGTAGGCTCGTCCTTTTACATTTTTGCCTTTTGCCGTTCCTGAAACTTCACACGCGCCTTCCCAATAGACGATCATTGTTGTGCCGCGTGAATCTAGTTCTTGTTCGTCCATTACGGGAACGACGGTTAAATCCAAATCGAATTTCGGGACTTTTAATTTCCAGCCGCTCGGATAAACCGCTTTTGTGCGCGGACTTTTCCAAAATCCGTTTGGTTCAATGGTGAAATCTTCGTGTGAAAGCGGCGTAAATTCGCCGTCTTTTTCGACGAATGTTCCGCTCGACCATTCGGAAACGCCGTTTGTGCTGTTACGAAGTTGATAACACATCAATTCGGTTTCGTTGTCTAATTGAACCGAAAACCAATCCCAACCTTTCTGTTTTTCGGTCGGTGTCCAAGTTCCGAATTCCCTGTCCATCCACGCCGAGCCGGTGAAATGTTCGGTTTCGCCGTTCCAAACGATGTCGCCTTCCATTTCCATCCGCGTATATGAAAAATATCTCGACGCTTCGCCTTCGTCTTTGTAACTTACACCGTCTTTCGCTTTACCATTCAAAACTACGGGTTTTGTCGGTTTCAGATTTGCTTCAAAAACCGTATCGTTGCTCGTTGTCGCCCGCAAAATGTGTGTGCCGTGCGATTCACGCAAAGACCAATCGCCTAGCCTTAAGTGAAAATGTTTTTCGCTTGCCGCCGCCGGATAATCGAACCAGCCGTTTGAAGATTTGCGGTGCGCGTAGGTAAATTTTTCGCCGTCAATATCGGTAATCGCAAAATGCGCGAAATAAATCGGATTTCCCAAAAGCCGCAAAGGAACAAGCGAAAATTTATCCAAATCCGTGCGCCGTTTGAAAAAAACGAGTTCAAAACCAAACTGTTTTCCCGAAGCGGTTTCGCCGTGTCCGGTGTAATACCACCATTCGGTTTGCGCGTGGCGATGCGCGTATAAATCTCGCGGCAATTCGACCGGATTAAATTCAGTTCCGTCACGCAAAGTGTCGGCTTTTCCGACAAATGCTTCCGCCGCACTTTCAAATAAATCAGCCGCGCTCTGCTCAAAATTTTTCAGAATTTTGTTGATGTTTTCCGTAAATGTATTTTCTTCAGCCATATTTTAATTTTCAAATAGTTTTCAATGAATCGCAAGCCCCGAAATATTTACAAGCCGGGAAAAAACGGATAGTTTGCAGTAAAGGCATAAAATAAGGCATAATAGAAACAACGTATTCCTTCTTTTAGGCTTCGACGGTGATGCGTCCGACAGAATCGTTTTTTTGACGGCGTTTTAGAAAGTTTGAGAGCAGGTTGTTTTTAGGTTACAGAAGTCGCTCCTTTTAATTTGAGCATCCGATACCGATTCTTCGTCAGACTTACCGTTTCTTTTGAAGCCGCTTCGATTCGACACTTCTTTTTATCCCCAAAACGGGGAAGGTTTATTTTTTTTTATGTCAATGAAACTTTATGTTGGGAATATAGATTTCCAAACGTCGGAATATGATTTAGAACAGTTGTTCGGTGAATCGGGAACGGTTACTTCGGCAAAAATCATCAATGATCACGAAACCGGTCGCTCACGCGGATTCGGATTTATCGAAATGGGTTCGGAAGAAGAAGGCGAAGTCGCCATCTCGGTTCTTAACGGAAAAGAACACAACGGACGCGCTTTGGTCGTGAATGAAGCCCGACAGCGCGAAAATAATAACAGCGGCGGTCGTAATAATTACGGCGGCGGTCGCACTAATCGTTGGTAACACGAATAGAAAAATACCAGCGACTCTTATCTCAAAAAGTGCCTCTGGCTGAAATGTTTTAGCCGAAGGCTTTTTTATTTACAGGCTGAACGATTAAATTATCAGTTCGCCACAAAACAATTTAATGAAATTTAATGATTTAGGATTAACGGACGCAATCGTGCGCCGTTGCGAATCCTTAGACTTTACAGAACCGACTCCGATTCAGACAAAAGCGATTCCCGTTGTTCTGACAGGAGCGGATTTAATCGGCTGTGCCGAAACAGGAACGGGAAAAACAGCCGCCTTTTTGCTGCCTTCCATTCAAAAAATGATGGCGGAAAACAAGCGCGGAGTGCAGATTTTAGTTCTCGCACCGACACGCGAACTCGTTTCGCAAATCGAAGCGGCTTATCGCCAATTTGCGCCGAAAAAATTGGCTTGTGTCAGCATTATCGGCGGCGCGAGTATAAAAAAACAATGCAATGATTTGCAGCGCGGCGTAAGTGTCGTGATTGCTACGCCGGGACGTTTGATGGATCATCTGCAACGGGGAACGGTTAGTTTATCAACCATCAAAACATTGGTTTTGGACGAAGCCGACAGAATGCTCGATATGGGCTTTCTGCCCGCCATCAAGCAAATCTTGGCTAAAGTTCCGACATCGCGACAAACGCTTCTTTTTTCGGCAACAATGTCGGATTCGGTGAAAACATTGGATTATACAATGATGAAAACGCCGAAATTCGTAGAAGCCAGCCGTAAAAATATAACCGCCGAAACTATCGAACAGATTGCGTATCCGGTGGCGCAGGCTTCCAAAACGGCTCTGCTTTTGAATCTGCTCGAAACAAATAATTTCGAGCGCGTCATCGTCTTTACGCGGACAAAGCGTTCGGCGGAAAGTTTGGCGCATATTATGACGAAGCGCGAAATGAAGGCAAATCGCATTCACGCCAACCGCTCGCAATCACAGCGCGAAAGTGCTTTGCGCGATTTTCGGCAACGCAAAACTCGCGTGTTGGTAGCAACCGATATTGCTTCGCGCGGAATTGATGTTGATGCCGTTTCGCACGTTATTAATTACGATGTGCCGGAAGAACCGGAAAGTTATGTGCATCGTGTCGGACGCACTGGACGCGCCGGAAATATCGGGCAGGCGATTACGCTTGTCGCGCCGGGCGATGAATTGGCAATGCGCGGTATCGAACGTCTGACGGATCAAAAACTTAAAAGAA
>CALMEH010000883.1 GCA_937863115.1 uncultured Acidobacteriota bacterium | reverse complement strand
CGAAACGGTATTGCGTTACAGAGCTAAATTGATTGAGATACCAAACGCCGGTTGAAGGGCGAAAGACGGCATAGCTTGATGAAGAAGGCGAGAAGAAATTTGCCGTAAGCGGAATATCTCCGGCAGATCCGAAATTGAAGAAACCATTTACACCGAAATACGTCTGTAAGTAAAAAGTATTGTCGGACGGGCGATAGACGGTATAGCCGGTCGAAAAACTTCCGGTGTTTGTATACCTGAGCGGAATATCGCCGTTTGCTCCCCATTGGCGCGTGTCGCTGCGGGTTGTTCCGTCAATATACCACGTTCCGTTTACCGGACGGAAAACAGAAAAATCGGTCATTCCATCTTCGTCAAAATCAGCACCTTGTAATGGAAATGATGGATGTATGTCGAGCGCAAAAGTGCCTTGGGGAGCAGGTGTCGTGCCTACTTTAAATCCGTCAACAGCAATGTAGTAAGTTCTTCCCTGAATCGCTTCAAATCTTAGAAAACTTTTCAGATTGGAGGGTGCATTAATATCACTGCCGAAAGCCCAACTTGTCAGCGCGTTCACACTTGTTCCTGTATAAATATGGATTACCGTGTCTAAATTTGTCGAACTTCGATTGGTCGTAAATGCCATCATCCGCGTCATCGGCGCAGTCCATTTGAACCAGACGGAAGCTCCGCCGAAATTGTTCGCGTGAGCCGGTTCGCCCGGTTCTTTGGTTGCTTCCGCATTACTGCGTGTGATATGCACTTGCATCCCGCTGACGAGTTCGGCATTGGCGAAACCGTCGTTTGCCGGCGGCGCGGCAAAGATGCCGACTGCCATAAATAAGTTGATTATCGTTACGATTGCTAAATTTTTTAATTTCATTGTTTTTTATCTCCTAAATTTTATGTTCTCGAAATCTTGCGAAACTTTTGCAGTTCGCTTTATGGAAACAAATTTACAACGAAAAGAATTGCTTGCGCCCCACCCATTTGGCAGGTAAAAAGTGAAAAAGTGAAAAAGTTGGTCAGACTAATTTACCAACTTTTTCACTTTTTCACTTTTCTACTTTTTCACTTAACAATACCGTCGCGCATCGCAATCGCTACCGCTTCGGATTTTGAATGGACTTGGAGTTTGTCGTAGATATTACGGACGTGGAATTTGATGGTGTTGTAGGAAATTTTTAATTCTTCGGCGGCGGTAACGTAATTATGACCGTCAACGAGAAGTTTCAGAAGGCGTGTTTCGTGCGGTGTTAAATCGTAATCAACTCTTTCGGGCGGACGCACTTCGCGGAAAAGTTTTATCACCCGCGCCGCCACTTCAGGCGACATTGGCGCACCGCCCGCAACGGCTTCTTTGACCGATTTTAACAATTCGGCAGGCTCGGTTTGTTTTAGCAAATAACCGCTTGCGCCCGCACAGAGCGCATCGAAAATCTTTTCGTTATCGTCATAAACCGTCAGCACCAAAACAATCAAATCGGGATAATTTTCTTTGAGAATTTTAATGCCTTCGATACCCGACATTCCCGGCAATCCGATATCCGACAAAACAACATCCGGCAAATCGTGTTTGATTCGCGCCAGACATTCTTCCATCGAACGAAACGCGCCGGAACATTTAAATCCGGGCGTGAAATTGATAAGCGTCTGCAAACCTTCGCGCAAATCGCGTTGGTCTTCGACAATGATTGTTCTGATAATTTTATTTTCCGCTTCTGCCATTAGTATTTTTTGTATCGCAAACATTCTAATTCTCCTTGCCAATTTTTATTGTAAGAAGAATTTTCCAAACTTTCCCCGCCTATTTGGGCGGGATGAAAAATAATTGGAGCGCGGGCATCTCTGCCCGCCGCACGTTCGAGACTTTGCAAGAACAATGCGCGACACGCCTCGATTATCTGAAAAGTTTAAGGTCATCAAACGCTTTCGCCATTCGACGCTTCGCTCGAATGGCGGCGGGCAGAGATGCCCGCGCTCCAATTAAAACTGCAACGGAACACTCAGATTTATTATTGTGCCTTTACCAATTTCTGATGAAATTTCACAATTTCCGCCCAATTCAGCAGCGCGTCGACGTATATTTATCAAACCGTTGCCACCCATTTCCGGCTTGAAATCATCGCTCAAAACCGTTTTTGTATCAAAACCTTTGCCGTTGTCGGAGATTTTCAGCGTCAAATTGTTTTCTTCGATGCGAAATTCTGCCCGCGCTTGGGTGCATTCGGAATATTTGACGGCATTGTTGACCGATTCCTTGAAAATCGCAAAAACTTCGCGCCGGATATTTGCGCCGAGCGATAGATTTTCTTCGATTTCCGGCACGATAAATTCAAATTTTATCCCGCGAGTCGTAAAAACATCCGAAGCAAAACGCCGCATTCTTTGCACAAGGTCTTGCAAAAAATCTTTCTGCGGATTGATTGCCCAAACGACATCACTCATCACGGCGACCAATTCTTTCGACACATTTTTAATTCTTTCAAGCGGCGTTGAGAGATTTTCCGCTTCCAAAAAACTCGCCTGTCCACGCGCAACTTCCGTCAAAACCGCGATTTGCGTCAAAGATGAACCAATGTCATCGTGCAGATCGGTTGCAATTCTCGTTCTGACTCTCTGCAATTCGGCAAAGCGTTCTTCACGCGATTTTCGCAAGGCTTCGAGCGCGGCTTCGACCTGCCGCGTTTTCGCCACACGATAACGGTCAAGCGCGAAAACCGCGCCCGCGACAAACAAAAATGTCAACAATAAAAACCACCATCTCTGCCAAATCGGAGGCAGAATTTTGAAAGATGCGACAGCCGTTTTTTCCGAAACCGCGCCGTCCGAATTTATTGCTCTGACGGCAAATTCATAACTGCCCGCCGCTAAATCAAACGAAACACTTCGCTGGTCTGAAGGTGCGCTCCAATCCTGATTATTCAGTTTGTATTGATAACGCAAGGTTTCGCCAGCCTCAAAAGAAATCGCAAAAAAACCGATTTGGATTTGCCTTTCGTCCGAGTTAAATTGCAGATTTTTAATTTCCTTTTCGCCCAATTCCGAAACGGGTTGCGGTTTGCCGTTGATGCTGATTTGGTCAATCAAAATCGGTGGCGGGGCAGACGGTTTTTCGGCTGTGGGCGTGTATTTTATCAGCGAACTTACCGAAGAAAACCACAAATTTCCGTTCACATCCGCATAACACATTTGTATCAAGTTACTGGGCAAACCATCGTTTTGGGTAAAAATTTTGATGCGTTCCGTGTCAGGTTCAATCCGATTGATGCCCTTTCCGGTGGTAACATAAATTCTGCCGAGTTTGTCTTTTGTCAAACAATTCGTTTGATTGCTCGAAAGCCCGTTGGCTGTCGAAAAATTGGTAAAAACAGGAGTTTCGTCATTTGGATTTTCCACCCGAAAAAGTCCGCGACTCGAAGTTGAAAACCATAAACGCCCTTTGTCATCCGATAAAAATTTAGTAACAAAGTTACGTTGAATCAATCCTTCGACCGTAAAATCCCGAAACTTTCCGTCTTTGTAGCGGATAATTTGCCCGAAATAAAAACCAATCCAGATATTTCCCGCCGCGTCTTCGCCAAACGAAATTGCGCCGCTTCCTTTCGGCAAACCGTAGTCAAAAGTGTAGCGGTGAATTTTTTCGGTTGATTTTTCCCAACGCAACAAAGAGTTTTCGGGAGTCGTGGCAGAAATCCAAATATCGCCGCGTGAATCTTCAAAAATGGCAACTGCCTCATTACTGTAAAATCCGTCAGCCGTGGTATAAATTTTCTTCGGCTTAATTCGAGCTAAATCTTTGAAATCTGGAGTTTTCGGAAATCTGAACAAGCCGTTAATAGTGGAAAGCCAAAATTCTCCGTCCTGTGATTGCAAATCATAAAACCCGCCAATCCAATATCTCCCTTTGGAATCGATGATTTCGACATTTTCGATTTTTTCATCCTTTATCCGAACAATTTGAGTTTTTCCGAAGCTCAGAAAAACTTCGCCGTTTTTGTTGCCGAAAATAGTTCCTATCGAATATTTAAGAAAACCGTCTTTTTCGTCAAAAGTATAAAAACTATTCGACGAGTAGCGAGCCACACCTTTTGCTTGGAACGAAAACCAAATTGATTGCTCTTTGCTAACTGCCGTGGTAATTTCTTCGTTTTCGAGTGGGCGAAACTTTAATTCGTTTTCTTTGGCGTTAGGAATAAACTTAAAAAGTTTTCCGCCGGAAACGATAAAGAGTTTGCCCTCAACATCTTGGGCAATGGCATTGGAAAAACTGTTCATAAACAACCCGTCTTTTTTCGTATAAAGGTTTTTCTGAACAGGTTTGTTGTTTTGAATGGAAAAAACTCTGATGCCAAGGTCGTGACCGCCGGAATTTATCCAGATATTTCTGTCTCTGTCTTCAAAAAAACCGTTTCCGCCCGGCTCGCTGATTTTTTCAATCTCGCCGTTTTTCGAGATTCGATAAATAAAATACGCCATTGCAAACCAGAGATCTCCGCCTGAATCGGTAAAAAGTATTCCCGAAATGTCAGTTTTTTCATTACTTGATTGAGCAAACTCAACCTTTTGAAATTGCCAATCAGTTGAAGTTTTGACAAACCGATAAAGATTGTATCTGGTTGAAACATAAATGTTTCCGTTTCCGTCCTGAGCAAAAGAAACAATATTTTTTGAGCCGGTGAGATTTGGATCATTTGGCGGAATATAGGTTTTGAAAAGCGGCGGTTCAGACGAATTTTGCTCAAGCTCGTTTTTGATAAAATTCCAACGATAGGCTTTGCCGTTCGGATTAAAAACCGCTAAACCATTCGAGGTCGCCATCAAATAATCCCCGTCTTTAGTTTCCAAAAAATCGTCAATACTGCGATGTGGCAAACCCTGTTCTTGTGTGTAATTTTTGAATTTGTAACCATCAAAACGCGAAATCCCGTCAGCCGTGCAAAACCACAAAAAACCGCGCGAATCCGCCACAATTTTATTGACAACATCGCTCGCCAAACCATCGGCGGACGAATAATTTTTAAGCGGAAGTTTTTCGGCGCGAACGGCAAAGCAAAAGAGAAACGCCGGACACAAAAACGCCAAAAATAGAAGATATTTCGTTTTTAAGATTTTTCCTTCGCGCATCCGAAACCGAAAAAAACTAAATTTGCGAGTGGTTACGGCAAAGTTTTACATAATTTAAGCTGAGAATCAACAAATTGCTTGAAATGACCGGAAAAATCTGTCCGCTTTATCAAATTCGCCGCGAATTGATTTGAAGAACCGCAAGTTTTTGCTATAAATGAGTGAATGATTCTGTCCTTTCTACTAATTTTTCTGATAACCGGCGGCGGCTTGGCTCTGACGTATCTTTACGAAAAAGAAGATTCCTTGATAGCGCGACTCGCGGCGGGCAACGTCATCGGCGCGGCGATTTTCGGGCTTATCGGGTTTCTGCTTGCATCTTTTTTCGGGCTTTCGGCGACAACAGTTTTAATTGCTTTAGCGATTACGCTTGCACCGCTTACACTTTTTGTGCGAAAGGATTTTCAGAAACAATTTCAAGCAAATCTGAACAAAGCAAAAGGGAAATTGGACGGCGCGAATTTGAAAAAAATCTTGCGTTTCGGCTATTACGTTTTCTTTTTTGTGCTGTTTTGGTTATTTTTTGAACGCGCAATGATTGAAACTCCGCAAGGCATTTTTACGGGCGGTTCAAACAATCTCGGCGATTTGCCGTTTCACTTGGGCGCGATTTTCAGTTTTACGGACGGAAACAATTTTCCACCGCAAAACCCTTCGTTTGCCAATGCCAAATTTACTTATCCGTTTATGGCGGATTTTCTGACGGCGTGTTTTATGAAACTCGGCGCAAATGTGCGCGACGCAATGTTTTTGCAAAATGTTTTCTTTGCTTTTTCTCTGCTCGTTCTGCTTGAAAGATTCGTTTTTAAACTGACAAACAATCGCCTTGCGGCAAAAATTGCGCCGGTTTTATTATTTTTCAGCGGCGGTTTAGGCTTTGTATGGTTTGCCAAAGATTACTGGCAATCAGGGCAATCGTTTTTTGATTTTATTTGGAAAATTCCATACGATTACACACTTCGAGATGATAAATTTCGCTGGGGAAATTCGATGATTGTGCTTTTCTTGACGCAAAGAAGTTTGTTGCTCGGAATGCCTTTGACGTTGATTGCGCTTGGGAAACTTTGGGAAATTTTCAACGCAAAGACGCAAAGACGCGAAGATGCAAAGGAAGAATTTTTAATGGAAGAAATGGAAGAAAGAAAATCTCCCTTTCTCCTTTTCTCCTTTTCTCCTTTTCTTGTCGGCATAATTGCCGGAATGCTTCCGCTGATTCACTTACACAGTCTTGTAGTTTTGTTCGTTCTCAGCACGTTTTTATTTATCCTTAAGCCCGAAAAATGGCGCGAATGGATTTCGTTCGGCGCGGGCGTGTGCGTGATTGCGATTCCTGAATTAATTTGGGCATTGAGCGGAAGCGCGACAAAAACGAGCGAATTTATCGCGTTTCATTTCGGATGGGACGCGGGCGAAACGAATATTTTTTGGTTTTGGTTTAAGAACACAGGCTTTTTTATTCCGATAATAATTTTAGGAATATTTTTAACGCAAAGACTTGGCAGAGACGAAGAGACGAAGAGACAAAGAGACGAAGAGAAAAAAATCGAACCGTCTCTCCGTCCCACTGTCTCATTGTCTCTTTTCTACATTCCGTTTATTTTCCTGTTCATTGTCTCAAATACGATGAAGCTCGCACCGTGGGAATGGGACAATATTAAGGTTTTGATTTATTGGTTTGTCGGCTCTTTGCCGTTTGTCGCGCTTGCTTTGGCGTGGATTTATAATCAAAATAATGTTTTGAAATCGGTTGCAATCGGAATTTTGATTTTGTTGACTGCCGCCGGAGCGATTGATGTTTGGCGGACAGTTTCAAAGCAGATAAATTTTCAGGTTTTTGAAAACGATGCCGTCAGAATTTCTGCTTCGATAAAGCAAAAAACCGCGCCGAACGCTTTATTTTTGAACGCTCCGACATATAATACGGCAGTCGTGCTTTCGGGCAGACGTTCTTTGATGCGCTATCTCGGACATCTTTCATCGCACGGAATTGACTACGCCGAACGCGAAAAAGACTTGGAAAAAATTTACAAAGGCGAACCGACTGCCGAGATTTTGATGAAAAAATACGACATCGAATACGTTCTGATCTCGCCCGAAGAACAAGCCTATTTCGGGCAGAAAAATATTAAAATAAACGAGGAATTTTTTCAAAAATTTCCCGTCATCGGCGAAGCGGGCGCGTTTCGGATTTATAAGATAAAATAATTGGAGCGCGGCATCTTGCTTGCCCGCGCGTTCGAGGCTTTTCGAGAACAGGCGCGAACGCCGCATTATAAATCAACTCGATTTTACAACGAGACATTCCGCATTCATCGCTTTGCTCGAATGCGGGCGGGCAAGATGCCCGCGCTCCGACTAAAAAAATGACCGAAGAAATAACAAACGATCAACCGAAAACCGACTATTTATGGCTTTTGAATTGTTCGCTCATTACGGCGATTGCGGCGTTTTTGCGCTTTTTTTGGCTCGAATTAAAACCTCTGCATCACGACGAAGGCGTGAACGGCTATTTTTTGACCAATCTTTTCCGCGACGGCGTTTATAAATACGATCCGGCAAATTATCACGGACCGGATTTGTATTATATTTCGCTGGCTTTTTCAAAAGTTTTCGGTTTGAACACTTTGAGCATTCGTTCAAGCGTGGCGATTTTTGGCGTTTTCACGGTTTTTTTGGCGTTCTTTTTGAAGAAGTATATCGGCAAAACAGGAAGCCTTGCGGCGGCGATGTTTCTCGCGCTTTCGCCCGGAATGGTTTATATTTCGCGCTATTTTATTCACGAAATTCTGTTTGTTTTCTTTAGCTTTTCATTTGTTGTCGCGCTGCTTTATTTCATCGAAGGACGAAAGGCGGGAATTTTTTCGGTAGCTTCGATGACCTTGATTTTGCTCGTTTGTTTTTCGCCTTCGGTGGTGAATCTTTCGGGAATGTTCGGCTTTGAAAACGTGTCTGCGTTGTGGGCTGTGCGAATCGGATTTTTACTTATCGAAGCAGTTTTGGTATTTTTCGTAATGCGAATGTTGCTGGCGTGGGACGAAGGCAAACCCATTTATTTATTGCTTGCGGCGGCTTCAATTATTTTGCTTTTTGCAACTAAAGAAACCGGATTTATCACCCTCGGCACAATGGGCATCGCTTGTTTTTGCATCTTCATCTGGCGCAAACTCCAAAATGAAGACGCGAAAAAATGGCTTTTCTTTGTCGGAACAATGCTTTTTGTCGTTGCCGCGTTGGTTGAAAAAACGCGCGTTACGGAAGGTTTGAAAAATTGGTCGGTTAAATTCTTAGAACAGCCGGACACGAATTTGAAATACGTTTTTTACGCAATCATCGCGCTCGGCGTAGTTACTTTTATCACTTGGTTTGCCGTGCTTTTCACAAAAGACGCGGAAACCGAACCGCTCGAAACGATTGAATTGACGTGGACGAATTTTCGCGCAAAATTAGGCGAAAAAACAGATTTGATTTTAATCGTTATTGCCTCGATTGCAATTTTTTCATATCTCGGCGTATTGTTTTTCTCGTCGTTTTTCACCTATCCGCAAGGTGTTGTCGGCGCGTTTGAGGCTTACGCAATTTGGACGAAAACGGGCAACACAGACCACACGCAAAACGGCACGCTGGCTTATCTCAAATGGGCGATGCACGTCGAAGCCCCGATAATTATTCTTTCCGCGCTCGGCACGGCAATCGCCATTTTCCGCGCCCGACATCGTTTCGCAATGTTCGCCGGACTTTGGGCTTTGGGACTTTTTCTCGCCTACACGATTATTCCGTATAAAACGCCGTGGCTCGCGCTGTCGTTTCTTTTGCCGATGTGCATTATCGCCGGATACGCGATTAACGAACTGCTCCGAAGCAGTTTTATCCAACTGAAAATCGCGGGCGCAATCTTGGGAATTACCGCGACGGCAATTCTTGCGTATCAAACCTACGACTTAAATTTCCTGCGCTATGACGATAACGATATGCCGTATATCTACGCGCACACGACCCGCGGATTTCTCGATTTAATCAAAAAGATTGAATACTACGCCGACAAAAGCGGCGCGAAAAAAGACGCGACCATCGAAATCGTTTCGCCCGATTATTGGTCAATGCCTTGGTATTTAAACGATTACAAAAACGCCCGTTTCAGCGGTCAATTAGTTGACGCAAACACCGCCGAAATGATAGTCGCCAAAAAAGAAGAACAAGACGCGGAAATCGTCTCGCGCTATTCGACACACTACAAACACGCCGGAGAATTTCCGCTTCGTCCCGGCGTTGATTTAATTCTGCTCGTCAGAAAAGACTTAGCCGATTCCGACGCGCAGGAGATTTACAAAGCAATTTACAATGTCGAAGATGCGGCAATTCCGATGATTTCCGTTCCCGATGATGCGGTTGACGAAAGCGACAATAAATTGCGTAAATAAAAAACGAGGCATCAAATTTCTTTGATGCCTCGTTTTTTTTGTTATTTCGCTAAAAGCTCGTTCAACTGTTTGTTAAGTTGAGCGAT
>CALMEH010000882.1 GCA_937863115.1 uncultured Acidobacteriota bacterium | reverse complement strand
GTGAATTTTTATTTCATTGGTGGCGACATTATTTTCCGTCAACCATTTTTTGACAACCGACGCGCCTGCCGAGTCGTCGCCGCGCAACTTTTGCATTTTCGGATTTTCGTCCGGTGCAGTTTCGCCAAATTTTTTGCCGAGCGTTCTTAAAATCAATTCGGCGTAAAGATTTACCGAATCTTTATTCATCTTTCGCACGATTTCGCCGAGCGTTTTGCTTTCGACTTTTGCCAATTCCGTAGCATTTTCGGGAACGAATTTATTTTCCGCTGTCCAATTTGCCGATTTCGCTTCGCCCTCGACTGAAATTCCTTTTTTCTGCAAAGTATCTTTCAAAATCGTCGCCGACCAAAGCGCGGGATTTTGCACGGCAACGCGCACATCCAGAGTATTTCCTTCGCCCCAAACATAAACTTTGTTCGCGCCGAGTTCGCGTTTTACGCCGATTGCTTCAACATTTTGCGCCGGTTTTACCTCGCCCGAAGTTTGCATCACGGCGTTTGAAACTTTCGGTTTTCCGTCCTGCAAATTCAAATCAACATAATTCAAATTCACCGAAAGCGCCGACGCTTCCGCGCCGTAATACCATTGCAATTCGCCCCAAGCCCAACCGTCGCCGACCGCATCGCCTTTAAAATAACTCTCGTCGCCGATGATATTTCCTTTGATTTTCAGCAAACCTTTGGCTTTTAATTGATTCGCCAAATTTTCAATTCCTTCGTCCGACAAATCCGGCGCACCTTGTCCGTAAAGAATCAAATCGCCATTAAGAATGCCGTTTTCGATTTGATTTTGTGCAAAAACTCCCGTTTTCCAACGAAAATCCGCGCCCAATTTATCAAGTGCAACCACCGAAGTCAAAATCTTCTGCGCCGAAGCCGGATTAAAAAGTTTCCGCCCATCTTTGCCAACCAAAACTCTGCCGTCCTTCAAAGAAACCGCAAAAATTCCCCAACGCGCATTCGCAAATTCACTCTTTTCAATAATTTCGTCAACCTTTTTTGAAAGCGCGACATCTTCCGGTTTGTTTGAAATCTCCAGATGCTTTGCAAGATTAATATTCGGTGTGGAAACTTCAAAATTCGTTTCATTGGCGTTCGTGTTTTGATTCGATTGGTTGGAATTGAAACAGGACAGGAAGAAAATTTGTCCACAGATGAACACAGATAAACACAGATTTTTTATTGATTTTAGTTTGATAATCTTAATCATTTTTCCGATGGACGCATTTCAAAAATAAGACAGCTGAAATCAGAAAAAATATCTGTGTTCGTCTGTGTTCATCTATGGATAAATAAATCTTAAACGATTCGTAAATCTTTGCCTGTCATTTCGGCGGGTTTTTCGATGCCGAGAATTCCTAAAATTGTTGGCGCGATGTCTTCGAGTGCGCCGTTTTCGCGGAGTTTTAAACCGTTGCTTTGTTCGTCAATCAGATGAAACGGGACGGGATTTGCGGTTGGCGAATTTTTCGGTTCGCCGGTTAATAAATCAGCCATTTCTTCGCAATTTCCGTGCGAAGAAGTGATTACGGCAACGCCGCCTATTTCGCGGATTTTGTTAATGATTCCGCCTAAACAAGTGTCAACAAATTGCACGGCTTCGATGGTTTTTTCCAGATTTCCCGTCGTGGCAACCAAATCCGAAGCGGCGAGATTAACGATAAAAACGTCGTTTTCGCCGGCTTCCAAACTGCGAAGAAGTTTGTCCGTAACCTTAAAACAAGCGAGTTCGGGCGCAGTTTCGTAAGTATTGCTTTTCGGCGAAGGCACGAGAACGCGCTGTTCGCACGGATGTTCGAGTTCGATGCCACCGTTGAAAAAATATGTAACGTGCGGATATTTTTCGGTTTCGGTGATGCGGCAATTTAAGATGCCATTATCGGCAAAAACTTCTGCCAGAACATTTTCTTCGCTGTCGGCTTTGAACGCGGCGGGAAGACCAAAAGTGCGGTCGTATTCGGTCAAACAGACGGTTTCAATTTTCGGTTTCCCGAATGAATCAGCCGTTTCCGTAACCGAAAGCGATTTGACAAACTGGCGCATTCTGTCCGAACGATGATTGAAAAAAATCACGAGATCGCCGTCTTTAACCTTGGCAATCGGTTTGCCGTTTTCTTCTAAAATTATCGGCGCGATAAATTCATCAGAAATTCCACGTAAAAACGAACTGCGAATCGCCGTTACCGCATCTGTCGCGCGTTCGCCTTCGGAATGCACGAGCATCGTGTAGGCGCGAGCCGTTCGCTCCCAATTTTGGTCTCGATCCATCGCATAATAACGTCCGCAAAGCGTCGCAATTTTGCCGATTCCGATGTCCGCGAGCTTTATTTCAAGGGCTTCGACGTAAATATCAGCCGTGCGCGGCGCAACGTCGCGCCCGTCCAAAATCGCGTGAACAAAAATATCTTTCACGCCTTCGTTTCTCGACATTCTGAGTAAAGCAAAAAGATTTTCGGGCGAGGAATGAACTTCGCCGTCTGACATCAAACCGACCAAATGAACTGATGAATTATTCGCTTTCGCCTTGGCAAACGCTGCTTTTAATACTTTATTTTCAAAAAATCTACCCGATTTGACCGCGTAAGAGATTCTTGAAACATCTGTTTGCACGATACGTCCCGCGCCGATATTCAAATGTCCTACTTCGGCACTTCCGGGCGCATCCGGCGTTAAACCGACGCGAAGCCCCGCCGCAACGAGATTCGTCTTCGGATATTTCGCGCAAATTTCGTCGTAAAAAGGCGTGTTTGCCAACGTAATCGCATTTCCTTCGCGGCGCGGCGAAGTTCCCCAACCGTCAACAATTACAAGCGCAAGCGGTCTTCGAGCAGTTTCGTTCATCTCTTTTTTGAAATTCAATTCGGAAATCTGAAAATTCTCAATACGCATTAGGCGCAGTCTTCTCCATCCATCTTTCGGGAAATCTCAGCGCAGAAAATTCAAATTTTTCATAAAGCAAATGCGCGTCCTTAGTTGCCAAAATCCATCGTCGGAATCCCTGCAAATCTTGATGATTTATAATAACTTGCATTAACCATTTGCTCAAACCGCGTCCGCGATATTCTTCTAAAATAAACACATCGCCCAAATAAGCAAACGTCGCATAATCCGTTACCACACGCGCAAAACCTATCTGATTTTCGCCTCGATACACGCCGAAACATAAAGAATTTTTTATCGCCGTTTCAGTCTGTTCCCGCGTCCGATTCTGCGCCCAATAAGATTCTTCCGACAAATAACGATGAATAACGTCAATTTGGAGACGATTTTTGTCCGTGCTGATTATAAATTCGCCTTCTTTCCAATCCATTTTATTTAGCGTTTCAAACAAATTTGAAAATTCGTCTGAAATTTTTATTCAATTTTTATTTTAATGCAACAGTATAGATAAAACCAAACTTTTATTGACTTTAACAGAAAAACTAAGGTATAAAAAAGTCGGTATAAGAAAATTGAAATTCGGTTTAATACAGAGTTAGATAGATTCGCTCACTTTTGAAAGGAGAACAAAATGAAATTGTTTTTTATTCTTTGCATTGCTTTATTCGCCATAACAAGCGGTTGTGAAACTCGTCAGCAAATCATGCAAAAACGTGAAGGAAACCGGATGTCTGGTTCATTGGAAGCGGCTGCATATATGGCTGAAGTTGAAAATGTTCGTCGCCTTATTTCAGAAGGAGCAGATGTCAACACTAGATTTACCGATGGTGGCACTCCATTATTTTCTGCTATTGCGAGGATTCCTGCTGAAAGAAATGATAGACGATTGATTGAGCGTCGTCGTGAAGTCATCAAAATATTACTGGAGGCTGGAGCCAATCCGAATGTTGAGAAGAGTGGTAAGAAATTGATCGAAGCAGCAAAAGAAGGCGGAGATACAGAAGTCAATCGAATGCTTGAAGAGACTGCTGCAAAAAGAAAAGCGGTTTAGAGTAATTTTTATTTAATAGCAATCGGACAAATCAATGGACGTGAGGGCGAAACAGCGACTTTGTTATTTTTCCCTGTGTTATACTGCAAAAGAGGTGAAATAATTATGCCGACACAAACCGTAAATCTTGATAAAGTTGAAAAGCAGTTAGCCGAATTGTTGGCGATTGTCGAACATAACGGCGAAATCGTGATTACTCAAAACGGCAAGCCTTTGGCGCGTTTGTAAACTGTTGCGCCGCCGAAAAAAAAGAAGCGCATCGTCGGTTTGAATCTCGGAATGATTTGGACGAGCGAGGACTTTTGAGATGTTGACGAAAACAATTACATTACAAGCCGAATCGGACGCGGCACGTTTTTACAACGATGCGCTGCAGACGGATAAAGAGAAACTGCAAGCCTTGTTCGGAAGTTGGTTGAAACATTATGCCGAAGCGGATGTCGAATCTTTGAAACAGACGATGGACGCGATGCAACACAATGCCCGAAAAAGAGGTTTAACGCCGGAAATTTTGGAGTCGATTTTAGCCGATAATTATTCAGTCTGAAAACGCGCTTTGCAGTTCGGGCATTCGATTAATTTTTTCTTTCCGCTGATCGGAATTGCCGGGATTATAAAAAACAGCGTTAGAAAATTCATTCCCGATTTTTCGGTGAATGGCGCGACGATGTTGCATTGCGAACAACGAATCGGAGTCGTCGTTGATGTGCTTCCCCAAGTGAAATATTTTGTGCCGATAATAAAAAACATATTTCCTTAAATAGTCGGTTTTTGCCATTTCAAATCGGCAATAAATTGAAAATCGCCGACATTATATGTCAAAACCGTCAAATCATTTTCGAGCGCGGTTGCCGCAATCAGCGCATCGGCGAGCAGAAGTCCGTGCGTGTTTGAATATTTGTCAATTAATTTTCTGGCGCGTTCTGAAGTTCTCGGCGTAATTGGCAAAAGCGGAAAATTATCTAAAACTTTTTTCACAATACGCTTTTCTTGATTAGATTTTGAACCTTGCAAGCATTCGATAAAAATTGTCGTATCAATTACGGGTTCGAGATTTGCAACGTATTGCGTAACCGCCTTGTCGCCTTTAAAAATCTTTGAAAAAACATTCGTGTCCGGCAAATATTCGATCATATTTTTCCGTTATTTTTATCACGAATTCGGCGGGCGATTTCCTCCGCCGATTCTTCGCGGTCTGCCCAAACACCGACGGCATTTTCCAAATCTTCCTTTAAACTGTTTCGGCGCGGCGGAATTACATTTGCAAATCTTTCCGATTTTGATTTTTTCTCGAAATCTTCTAAATTTTGTAAAAGCAATTCGCCGAATTCCTTATCGTTGATATGATAAGTTCGATTGACGTTTTGCGGTAATTCGAT
>CALMEH010000881.1 GCA_937863115.1 uncultured Acidobacteriota bacterium | reverse complement strand
TACTGGGCTGTATGCTCATTTTGTTGAGAAACTATTTTTGAGATAACTTCTAGTCTTTCAAGTATTTTTAAGTTGAAATTATGTGTTGTTTTGGCTTATAACATCTGTTACAGTTTTATTTGGTTGTTTTCATTAACTATTTCAAAATTAACAATTTACATTTATGATTTCTCACTTTGATGACACAATCCAAAGTGTTCTAACTAAACGTCTAATCAAGTTGGAACAGCATTTCGAGTCGGATGTCATTTTCTTTTACGGACAAATACAACCCGGAATGGAGAAGTTCTTTCGCAATTTCATTGAAGAGTTAAAGGAAGAAAAACGAAAAGAAAATGAAAGCAAAGACAGATTAGTAATTTTCTTAAATACGCCGGGCGGAAGTGCCGAAACAGTTGAAAAATTAGTTGAAATTATTCGATTTCATTACCAAGAAGTTTATTTTGTAGTGCCGGATGCGGCGATGTCTGCGGGAACTATTTTCTGTATGTCGGGTGACAGAATTTATATGGATTATTCGTCATCATTGGGACCAATTGACCCGCAAGTTCGCACCGAAAAAGGTTTTGTTCCTGCTTTGGGATATTTAGACCAAGTTGAAAAACTTTTAGAAAAAGCAAGGAACGGCACACTAACGGAAGCTGAGTTTTTAATTTTACAAAAGCAGGATTTAGCAATGCTTAATCAATTTGAACAAGTCAGAAACTTGACGATAACTTTATTGAAAAAATGGTTGGTTGAATATAAGTTCAAGGACTGGGAGCAACACGGAACTACTCCCGCAAAACTTGGAAATCCTGTAACTTTAGAAGAAAAACAAGAAAGAGCCGAAGAAATTGCCACACTTTTGGGTGATAATAAAATTTGGCATTCACACGGAAGAATGATAAGTATGGCAACTTTACAGAAAGTTTTACGTCTAAAAATAGAAGATTACTCGAACGATGAAACTTTACGAGAGTTAATTCGTTCTTACAATGATTTGACAACAGAGTATATTGCAAAAGAGCAACAACCGTTTTTCTTTCACAGCAAATACTTTTTTTAGGAGGCAAAAATTATGACAATTGTTGAAGAAATTCAAAAAGAACTTGAAGAAAAAAAAGAATTTTTGGAAAAAAACAAAGAATATGTGCGTCTCCGTAATTTTTACGATGAGATGGAGAAACTTGGAGTCACAAAAAAATCAGAATATGATTTACCGCCACTAGATACAATCGGACGGAATTTGTATGAAGTAAGGCATTCTGTTATTAAAAAGAAAATGTTTTAAGGAATTAACAAAATGATGAAAGAAGGGCAGGTTAAAAATACTTGCCCTTCTTTTTATTTGTTTTAGGTAAAAGAACAGCGTGCTGAATAGTTTTATCTCGTTCGGCTAGAGAAAAAGCTATCTCCATTTTCTCGCCAAAAGGTAAATCTCGTTGATGTTGCCGGAAAGTTTCTTTTTGAGATTTTATGTATTCGCTAAGTTGTTCAGTAACACTAATTTTTTCTTTTTTCATGATTGAAATTTACTGATATTATCTTTCCATTTTTGGGCTAAATTGTGTTCAGTTAAAATACTTTGCAAAAGTTCAGAATTGACAACTTCGTGTTGAATAAAAACGCCTATTCGTAAAAAGTCTTTAAGCCTTCCTGTGTTAAGCATAATAGCAACCAAATGTTCAGGAGTCATCACACGAACTACAACTTCATTGGTCAACTGAAATTCGTTTGCTTCGTCAATCGCTTCATTGAGTAATTCTGTGCCTGTTGGGAGAAATTGAACAGGAAAACCTTCAACGTAAAAATGCTCGCCTTTCATTTCGTAACCTTTATCTTTCAAATAATCGAAAATCGGCTGAAATTCCATCAAAGGATTTCCGCCGGGTTTAAGATGAACAAAAACGTCAACGTCTTCGGTGGCAATGGGTTCGGTATAAAAAATAACTGCCGTTGCACCGCCGAGCGCATAGTTTTCAATTATACCATCTGCCGTCATTTGATTGACAACAGAAATTGTTTTCGCAATATCAGCCATTTGTTATCTGAATTGTAAAGAAATTATGGACGTTTGTTAAATTAAGATGTTTCGGTGATTGAGAAATTGATTGATTTATTCAAAAATAATGTTAAGCAAAAGTTTTCAGCGGAGCGAAAGCTGAGAGTTGTTTCAACGCGAAACATTACGCTAAAAACCTGATGCGGATAATACCGACGAAGGGAGAAAAACAATGAGTGAAAAAATTGAAAATAAAGAATTAACCAGCGACGAAATTAAGTTTCCAAATTCAACTAAAATTTACGTTACAACCAACGGCGACACGCGGAATTCGCAGAAGATCGAATTGAATGTGCCGTTTCGTGAGATCGGTTTGAGTCCGACGCGGAATATGCAGGACGAACTCGAAGAAAATTTGCCGGTTCGCGTTTATGATACGAGCGGCGTTTATACGGATGACGGCGTTAAAACAAATGTCCGCGAAGGTTTGCCGACTTTGCGGCGTGATTGGATCATCGGACGCGGCGATGTCGAAGAATACACTGGACGCGAAATTTTGCCGCAGGATAACGGTTATTTGACGAAAGGTGCGGAAGATGTGGCGAAGCTCAAAGACGGCGGAAAGCTCGAAGAATTTCCCGCGTTGAAACGTCCGCCGCTTCGTGCGAAACCGGGCAAAAATGTTTCGCAAATGTATTACGCACGGCAGGGAATTATCACGCCGGAGATGGAATATGTGGCGATTCGGGAAAATTTGGGGCGGAAAATCGCGTTTGAGACGCTTGCCGCAGAGCAGATAAATGACCGCAGTTCGCTCAATCATCAGCACAAAGGCGAATCGTTTGGGGCTTCGATTCCGAAGTTTGTAACGCCTGAATTTGTCCGTGATGAGGTTGCGAGAGGTCGGGCGATTATTCCGAATAACATCAATCATCCCGAATCCGAACCGATGATTATCGGGCGAAATTTCCTTGTTAAAATCAACGCAAATATTGGAAACAGTGCGGTTGCATCTTCAATTGAAGAAGAAGTCGAAAAGATGCGTTGGTCAACTTTGTGGGGTGCGGATACGGTGATGGATTTGTCCACGGGCAAAAATATCCACGCCACGCGGGAATGGATTTTGCGGAATTCGCCTGTGCCGATCGGGACTGTGCCGATTTATCAGGCTCTCGAAAAAGTGAACGGAAAAGCCGAAGATTTGACGTGGGAAATTTACCGCGACACGCTCATTGAGCAAGCCGAACAAGGCGTTGATTATTTTACGATTCACGCCGGAATTCGTCTCGCACATATTCCTCTGACGGCGAAACGGACGACGGGAATCGTTTCCCGCGGCGGCTCGATCATGGCGAAATGGTGTCTCGCACATCACGAAGAAAGTTTTCTTTACACACGTTTCCGCGAGATTTGCGAGATTATGCAGACGTATGATGTCGCGTTCAGTTTGGGCGACGGTCTGCGTCCCGGTTCGATTGCCGATGCCAATGACGAAGCTCAGTTTGCCGAACTCGAAACGCTCGGCGAATTGACA
>CALMEH010000880.1 GCA_937863115.1 uncultured Acidobacteriota bacterium | reverse complement strand
AAACCCGAAACAATCAAAGCATTGACAAACGCCGCCGCGCCCGGAATCGGAACGACCTTGGCAGAGATTTCCACAGCTTTTTCCACAAGTCGAAAACTCGGATCGGAAATTCCCGGTGTTCCCGCGTCGGACACGACGGCGATTGATTTTCCCTGCAATAAATCTTCTGCGAATTCGGCGGCGCGTTGCTGTTCGTTGTGTTCGTGATAAGAAACAAGTTTGTTTGAAATATTAAAATGATTCAGCAGTTTGCGCGTGTGGCGCGTGTCTTCACAAGCGATTAAATCTACTGTTTTCAGCGTTTCCAGAGCGCGAAGCGAAATGTCCTGCAAATTTCCAATCGGCGTAGCCACTAAATAAAGCGTTCCAATCATAAACCAAAAATACAATGAACAACCCGCAAAGTAAAAAAGCCTGAGCTTAAAAAACTCAGGCTTTCGGGATTTATGAGGTCTGGAATTTCCTTCTTATTTAGAAAGGAAGCTGAAACGGAACAAAGTTTTGCCAATTGTCGTTGCGATTGTTACGGTTGTTGCGATTATTACGATTGTTATAATTGTAATTATAAGCATCGGCTAAAACACGCAAATCTTGACGAATTTGATTCCATTCGTTTTGAACTCTGTAATCAAGCCGTGCGCGTGAAAGGGCGCGGTCGAGTTGTGAACCGAGTTGCAAAACGCGGCGAACTTCATCCGAACTGTTGTTATAATCGCGGCGGTTGTCGTAGCTTTTATCGAGGTCTTTAGCCGCATCGCTGAAATCATCGGCAATGTCGCTGATGCGGTCTTCGTAACGGTCATTATTACGCCGATTACGATCATCATCAAGCGCACGGTCAAGCGTTTTTTCAAATTTGGTCGCACGATTTTTCAGATTTTTGACAGTTGATTTCAAATTGCGATTGTTGCGATTGTTTCCGTAATTATCGTTATCACGGTCATTGCGGTCATTGTTGCGCCATTGCGCGGAAGCGATTGCGGGAAGAGCCAAAATTAACAAAGAAAAAGCGAAAACTGCTGCTAAATTTTTAATACGATTCATTATAATTCTCCTATATCGAAAGTTTATTTGACTTGTCCGGTTTTTACTTCCGAACATCGGGGCGAGTCGTCATTTAGCTTAACAGCAACCGCCGTGCCACTAAATAAATAAACCTAAAAAGTATTGAATTAACTAGACTTAGTTGATTTAACAAAAAACTGCCAATCGGTATAGCAAACAAAATCGTGTCTTGATTACCGAAATGGTCAGGCTAAAAATAACTGCTCCGAATGTAATTACAAAACTCTTACAATTGTTGCCTCGAAAATCTGTTAGTCTTAAATCAGGCACAAACCGTGCATTTAATTTTTAGCAATAGTTAAGAGGTTTTTTATGCAGAATGTCATCGAATTAAATCAGGCAAAATCAAAAAAAATACAATGGACGACCGTTTTTGGCGTAACCGTTTTTCACGCTTTGGCAATTTGGGCTTTGTTCACGTTTAGTTGGGAAAATTTAATTGCCGCACTTATAACTTGGTGGATTGCGGCAAGTTGGGGAACAGGCTTGGGCTATCACCGTCTTTTCACGCATCGCGGCTTTAAGGTTCCAAAATTGATGGAATACTTTTTTAATATTTGCGGTTCGCTCGCAATGCAATCGGGTGTCATCAGTTGGGTTACGACGCATCGAATTCATCACGGCTTTACAGACACCGAAAAAGATCCGCACAGCCCACGACACGGAACTTATTGGTCGCATATCGGCTGGATTTTTCGCGGCACGGCGCAAAATCAAACAATAGCAACGATGCAACGCTATGCGCCGGATTTGATGAAAGACAAAACTCATCGCTTTTTGAATAAATATTACTGGATGACACCGATTGTTGTTGGCGCGATTCTTTTCGCCATCGGCGGTTGGGCAATGGTTTTGTGGGGAATTTTTCTCAGAACAGTAATGGCTTGGCATTTTACTTGGTTGGTAAATTCGGCAACGCATCTTTGGGGAACGCGCCGTTTTGACACCCGCGATGATTCGCGCAACAACGCACTCGTTGCCGCCGTAACTTTCGGCGAAGGTTGGCACAACAATCATCACGCGCATCCGCGTTCAGCAAAACACGGCATTGCTTGGTATGAATTCGATGTCAACTATGTTCAGTTAAAAATTATGGAAAAACTCGGACTGGTAACTGATATTTATGCTTATAATCACGATGAAAAGGAAGAAATAGTAATCGAATCATTGCAAGAGGTTGCTTAAAGCAACAGGTAAAAAGTAAAAAGTAAAAAGTAAAAAGTAAAAAGTAAAAAGTAAAAAATCAGTTCTGACCTTTTTACTTTTTACTTTTTACTTTTTACTTTAAAAGAATGCGCCGTCGAAAAGCCGTCATCTTTTTTCTCGTTTTCGGCATCTGCCTTGTTGCTTTGGCGGTTGCGCTGAATGTCGGGTGGGTTTTGCTCAGTTTGCGCGAAGTCGTGCTGATGGTTTTGGGCATCATTTTTTTTGCGCTGATTATTACGGGTTTGATTTTGAATATGATTTTTCTCGTGCGTGAAATTAGGCGAAACGAACAACAAGACGCTTTTCTCAACGCGATGACGCACGAACTTAAAACGCCGATTGCTTCGATTAAACTTTATCTCGAAACTTTGAAAACGCGCGACGTTGCCGAAGTCAAAAAACAAGAGTTTTACGACATAATGCTCACGGACAGCAATCGGCTTTTGACAACGGTCGAACAAGTTTTGCAAGCCGGACGCTCACGCGAAAATCAAAGGCAATTAAATATTTCGGAAATTGAACTTAACAATCTTTTAGCCGAATCCATCAAAATTGTTCAAACGCGCTATAATTTGGACGAAAGCGCGATAAAATTTAGCGAATCTGCCGAAGCGGCAACAATTTCCGGCGACAAATCCGAACTCCAAACCGTTTTTATCAATTTGCTCGACAATGCCGTAAAATATTCCGGCGACGAGCCGAAAATCTCCATCCGCGTTAAAAACACACACGAAAAAAAAGTCGAAATTTTTATCAAAGACAATGGAATCGGATTGGAATCAAGCGAACTTAAGCGTATTTTCAAAAGATTCTATCGAGTCGGCAATACTTCGA
>CALMEH010000879.1 GCA_937863115.1 uncultured Acidobacteriota bacterium | reverse complement strand
CGTCGCGGCGATGGCGATTTTGACGGCGAATACGATATGGAGGACATTTTCGGCAACAACGACGGTATTTTGCAGTCGGGAGAAGATGTGAATAACAACAACTCTCTGCAAACCGATTATTTTAACGAAGCTGTTCGTTTTACAGGTTTCGGCACTTCGGAATCGCCCGACATTGCCGCACTTTTTGAACATAAATTTTATCGGCGCGGAATTCGTTTAATTAACGGCACATTGCTTCCGGGAATTTATGACAGCACAAATCCGCTCAACACTCGCGGCTTTACTTTAGCGTCGGAAAACGGAGTATATGTTCTCGGAAATTACAATACGACTGGCATTGCAAGTGTCGGAAGCCCGACTCCTTCGACCGAATATTATCCGCAAAATACCGCAAATCATATTCCGGCATCTATCGCAGCAGATGCAGTTACGATTCTTTCAAACAGTTGGAGCGATGCGAAGAGCTTTAAATATCCGTTCAACCTTTCACAAAGAACTGCAAGTGAAACTTTTATAAGATTTGCAATGCTTGCCGGCGATACCAAATCAACCCCTGAAGCAACCCCAAATCAAGGCGGCGGCGACCCAAATCTTGCCGGTGGCGTTCATAATTTCAAAAGATTTCTCGAAAATTGGGGTTCACGCCTAAATTACACGGGTTCTTTGATTAATCTATATAATTCACACAATAACAACGGCGCGTTCAAATGTTGTTCAATGGTTTATTCGCCGCCAACAAGAAATTGGGCGTTTGACCAAAGTTTTCTCGATCCAAACCGTCTGCCACCAGGCACTCCATTTTTCCAAGCCATTCAACTAACCGGGTTTCAGCGGATAAACTGACGAACTTTTGAACTATAATGAATCCCAAAATTAAGACAGATTGCTAGGGTGGAAAAAGATGCTAAAATTACTGTTAAAAAGTTGAATTATGAATATCAATAAACAGCGAAAAAATTACAATTCAGAGTTCAAACCAAAGTTGCTTTGGAAGCATTTAAATGCAGAATGACGATTAACAAGATTTTTAAAGAGTTCGAAGTGTATCCGAATCAGATTCCGAAATGAAAAAAGCTATTTCTGTTATTTTTGCTACAAATTTTTGACAATTCAAAGACCATCCGAATCGCGAGAAATGAAGAATTGACGATTAAATTATTTCAGCAAATCGGGCAGTTAAAGGTCGAACTTGATTGGGGAATCGGCTTCGCCAATCTGTCATTCTCGGGTAAAGTTCGGCGTTGATTTGTCGAGCCGGAAAACAAGCGGAAAAGCTGAAAGAACTTAACCACTCAGCACTGAGATGGTTCAATAAAAGTGGCGAAGAAACTGTCTTTGGTAGAATACTAAAGATATGTTGAAAAAATACGATGAAGAATTTAAGCGGAATGCTTTGGAAAAGGTGTTTGACGGGCAATTGGTCAGATCGGTGGCTGAGGAATTGGGAGTTAATGAAAGTCTGATTCACACTGCCGCAGGCAACGCACGTCAAAAACTGTAGGCGACGGCAACCGGAGCAGAGCGGAAATAAGCGAGATTGAAGCCTTGAAGAAGCGTAATCGTGAGTTGGAAATGGAGGTCGAAATCTTAAGCGACTCGCTTCGCGAATCTTCGACAGCGGAAGTTAAAACGGTATAAATTTATTGATGACGAAAGAAAAATTATCCATTTAATTTTTATGCCGGGTGATGCAAGTTAGTCCAAGCGGGTATTACGCGTGGCGCAAGCGATTAACCAAACCGCCGTGCCTCAAAAGAAGGCGGGTGGCTGATTTAGTCAAGAATTGTTATTTTGAGAATCGGCGGCGATATGGAGCGCGGCGAATGGCGAAGGCGTTAAGCAAAAGCGGAGTCGGCATCGGACGCAGAAAGGTTCGCTCGCTGATGAAAGAGGAAAACCTGCAAGCGATTAGGGCAAAAGCATTTAAGCCGAAAACGACCGATTCTAAAGGGACGACCGCCGCGCCGAATTTGCTGACAGAGATCAAAGCGGAAGACTATGCCGCCGGCAAAATTATTATCGGCGACATTACTTATATTCGGCTCAGAGGCGGCAAATTTTGTTATTTGGCAATGTGGCAGGATAAATACACGCGCCGGATAATCGGCTGGAGTTTGTCTCTGGAGATGACCGCCGCCCTTGTCATTTCAGCTTTGGAAAAAGCTGTTCACAAAGGAAAAGTTCAAGCCGGAGCGATTATTCATTCGGATCGCGGGAGCCAATATGCGTCAACCGGATTTCGGGAATTGTTGCGAAGAAACGGGTTTCGGCAAAGATATGAGCGGCAAAGGTAATTGTTACGATAACGCCCAAGTCGAGAGTTTCTTTTCGCGCTTTAAGGCGGAATTGCTGGAAAACGGAGTTTTTGAGGACTTTGAACAATCACGCCTCGAAATCTTCAGTTACATCGAAGGCTATTACAATC
>CALMEH010000878.1 GCA_937863115.1 uncultured Acidobacteriota bacterium | reverse complement strand
GTATTTTGGATTTGCTCCGGTTTCAATTCCCCCTGTGGCAAAATTTTCGCCGTTTTCCGGCTTTAACAAATAATATCCCCCCGCCCCGATATACATTTTTCCGTAGCCGTCGTCTTTTGCCGAAAAACCGAGCCATAATGTGAAAGTTTCGGTTTCTTTTTCGGCTTGTTCTTTGGCTTCGGTATATGTCATTTTGCCGCCTTTGGTCATTTGCGGCACGGTTTTCGAGATGAATTTTGAAAAACTGATAAATTCTTTGAGCGCAATATCCAAATCGTTCGATTTGTAATAAGTAAAATTATGCTGAACTTCGCCGACAATCTTCAGCGAAGAAATTTTAACGGGCGCATCCGTTTCTTCGGTCTTTTTCGATTCGGTATTTTGTTCGACCGGAACCGAATTTGTCTGCGGCTTGCGACCTGATTGTGCGAAGGTTGTTTGATAAAAACAAAAAATCGTCAAAACACAGAAAAACCAACAAAATCGGCGCGTTTTTTCTGAAAAGCTTGACATAATATTTCTCTTAAAAATAAAGTCTTTGCCTTTTTTTTGCAAATCAAATCCGTATATTTCCAATCTTCTCCAATTTTTTGTCTGAACTCGGTTTGAGATAAGGCGCGTTGTCTTGGTCGCGTTTGTCTTTTGATTCGGACGAGTGCCATTTTTGCCATTCGTCGGGTGCGTCGAAGGTTTCGCCGCCGTGTTTGGTTAGTCTTGGGCGGATTCGGCACATAACGGGCGTGTTGATGCCTACGCCGGAAATTATGGCTTGACCTTTTGTGAGTGCAGGAAGTTCGGCGAGCATTGCGCGTCCTGCGCCTTCGACAGATTGGGCGACGGTTTGCTGGTCAATCGGGTTGACGATTCGCATAATGATTTGCGTCATACATTGCGAGAGAACGTCTTGGTCTAATTTGCCCGGACGTTGTGTGATCAAACCGATGCCGACACCGAATTTTCTGCCTTCGCTGAGTATTTGCTTTAAAATATTTGTCGAAACAACGCTTGTTCCGGCGGGCGCGAATCGGTGCGCTTCTTCTAAAAGCGTAAAAACCGGATAAGGCAGATAATTTTCCGTATTCGGCGCAGATTCGCCGCGAACGGTCAACATTCTGGCTTTGTTGACTCGTCTTAAAAGCGTCCCGACGATGACTTGCTGTTCGTGTTGTTCGATGTCGGAAAGCTGAAAAATCGTGCATTGTCCGGGTGCGAATAAATCTTTCAAAGGAATGTGATCTTGCGCCGAAAAAATTCCACCTTCGCGGTCGAAACGCGAATCTAAACGCCACAATAAACCTTCGATTGAAGAAACATTTCCGCCGTCGGATTTCCCTTCCGAAGTGTATTTTTGATTTGAAACTTCGTCGCGCAAATCGTGATAAGCGTAAGCGTAATCTTGGCGGCGTTCGACTCTTAATTTTTCGTTCAAACTGCGAAACGCGAGCGACAAGAAATGTAGCATTTTGTCCGATGTTCCTTCGGGCAGAAGATATTTGATGTCGGCTTCGGTCAAGGTTGAAAATCGAACTTTGATCTTGTCGGGCGTAAAGATTCTGACTTCGGGTTTGTAGGAAGATTTTTCACTTGCAAATTGGGCGTTTCCCATAATCGAACTCATCGTATGATATTCGCCGTGCGGATCAACGATTAAAACTGCCGCGCCGTTGAACGGACGCATCATTTCTTCGATCAAAACTCCGGCAGTGTAAGATTTTCCCGAACCTGTCGAAGCTAAAATTGCCAAATGCGTCGAAACGACATCTTTGACCGAAAGCACAACCGGAACTTCGCCTTTTTTGCGCGTCAAAAGCGAACCGATATGCGCCGAACCTAATTCTTCCGCACGTTTCGGACTGAGCATCTCAGAAAGCGTTTCGCTCGATGCAAGAAAACAAGCGTCGCCCGGATTCGGCGGAATGCGCGGATTGTTAAAATCTTTCACAGTCGTATCGAAAAATCCGATTGTTTCAACCGTAATTTCGTAAATCTCGCAACCGTCCGCGTCAAATCCGATGAGCGAAGAAACCAGCGCGGGCGGCGTATTCGGGTCGGAAAGAAATGCGTCGGGCAAATTTCTAATCAATTTTCGCCCTTTGATCGTGCCAATAATTTGGCGCGTTTCGTCGCCGTCTTTGGCTTGATAATAAACAAATTCGCCGATGCGTGTGCGTTTGTTGTCTTTCGTGATAAAAAGATACTCGTGCGGCAATTCGCCCGGACCTTTGACCGTGCCGGTCAGGAAATCGGTTCTCATAATTTCGATAATGTTCTGAAAAATTATAGCACGATTTTTGGGGAGAAAAAGAAAAAGAGAAAAAGGGAAACAAATAAATCTCCCCTTCTCCCTTTCTCTACCTCTCCCTTTCTTCCTCTACTGTGGTAAATAATTACGCGGTGTCGGAACATCTGTCGGCAAACCGAAGTTTGCAACGGCGAAGCCTGACGTTGAATTATTTACATACCACACGCCGCCGCGATAGACGGCTTGGTCGTATTTGCCATCTCCGTCGTAATCCCCCGGAACCGGAACATCTCCGTTTGTGCCAAATGGAACGTAGCTGATTCCGCCCAAAGACCTTTGAATATACCAAGTGCCGTTTGACGGACGGAACACGGCAACATCAGTCTTGTTATCGCCGTCGTAATCGGCAAAGACCGGAATGTCGCCCGCAATGCCCCAAGGCGTTGTCACAACGCTGTTATCGGTTGATTTAGCGATATACCACGTCGAATTCGACGGACGGAACACGGCAAAATCGGCTTTGTTGTCGCCGTCGTAATCAGCCGGAACAGGCTTGTCGCCGTTCGTGCCGAAATTGTAATGTCTCAGATTTCCCGTCTGCGATTGCGAAACGTAGAAATCACCCGTCGAAGGTCGCCAAACCGCGTAATCGGCTTTGTTATCGCCGTCGTAATCAGCCAAAACCGGAACATCGCCCGTCACTCCCCAAGCCACGCCCGAAAAGGTCGAATCGGTGCTACGCAAAACAAAAAAGTCAGGTTGTCCAGTCGTGTTTGAAGGTCGCCAAATAACGAAATCCGTTTTTCGGTCGCCGTCAATGTCAGCCGGAGCAATCGTGTCGGTATTGATGCCGTGATTGACAACCGCAAAACCGGAGGTTGAGCGGTTTAGATACCAATTTCCCTCGCTCGGACGGAAAACCGAAAAATCCGTTTTGCCGTCGCCGTCAAAATCGGAGCGGACGGTATTGGTCGGAGCAGATGCCGTAATCGTGAAATTGACGTTGTTGATGTCAAAAAAGATGTTTCCGACAGCTTCTATTTTGATTCGTGCCTGAGTTGTCGCATTGTTCGGAACGGTGATTTGTTCTGTTCCGTCATTCGGCGTTGAAGCAAGAATCGTAATTGGGAAAGATTGTCCGCCATCGGTCGAAAGCGAAATTTTGACGTTTGCCGCGTTGATACCGTTGGCGGTTGTTCCGGCAACGTCCCAAGTTACGGTTTGCGTCGAATTTCCAGCCCATGTCGTTGCTGTGTCCTGTGTTGTAACGCGGAAAGGTCCAGCCGCGCCCGCAACGGCAACTGTTGTTCCGGCATCAATCATTCCGCCGCGCCGGTCGCGCAGAGAAACGCGGAAATTCATCGTCCGCGTAACCGATGGCAGATTTTCGCCGATGACGCAAGTTACGTCTGTTTCGCAAACCGCGCCCGGCGCGTTGGTCGGATGTGTTCCCATATAAGTCAACGGCGGATTATTGCTTCCCGCCGGATTGTTATTCGCCGGATTCAAGATAAAAGTCAAACTCGGAAATGTCCGCGAATTGCTTGCCACAGGCGAATAAACACGAAACAGTGGACGCAAAACGCCGTCCGTATCAACATCGTAAGTGTTTGCGGGAGTTCCAAGCTGTCCGCTTGCCGACGGCGCAAGGTCGTATTGTTCCCAAGAATAAAGCAGATTTGCGACATCGCCCGCGTCTGCATCGTTGCCGGTCGCGGTCAGGGTGAACGGAGTTAATCGCGGAATCGTGAAACTTCCTCCGGCATTAACGGTCGGGACTGTATTATTGTTCGCGCCCGCCGTTCCGCAACTTCCGCCGTCATCCGTATCTTGAATATTCGTAATCATCTGCGTCAAACTGCGGATATGAAACGACGGAATCCGGTGTCAACATATTGCTGTAAATTTCGCTGATTGCAAATTCCGACATAAGACATCAGCGTTGCCCCGCTTGCCACTTCAAAAGCGTTATTCATCGAGCGTGTCGTGCAAGCACCGCCCATATCGGAGTTATTATAAGTATGACTTGCGCCGAATTGGTGTCCGACTTCGTGCGCGGCATAATCAACCGTGAACGGGTCGCCGTAAAAACCGGCACGCGCCGAATAACCTTGCGCTTTGGAATCGGCGCGGCAAACTGAAGGCGAAGACGCAACGCCGCCGCCGCCCGTTCCGTAAAGATGTCCAATGTCGAAATTCGGCGTTCCCACACGCATCGTTACAGTAGTTTGGTTGATATTTAATTGCGCTTCCGAATCGGTATTGTCATACGGATCGGTCGCCGGATCATCGAAAATAATATTCGTTGCATCATTCGTGATCGGCGGATTTACGAGCTGAAGCGAAACCGATAATTCACGGCGGTAAATACCGTCAAGCCGATTAATGCTCGTCGTCAAAGCAGCAAGCGCAGCGGTGCGGACGGTTTGCGGGTCGGTGGACATCGTTGTTCCACGCGCCCATTCGCCCGTTGTCGCTACGGCAATGCGGTAAGTTCTGATGTTTGTGCCGATTGAAAACGATGGCGCGACCGATGAATTTCCAAAGTTAAGATTATCCATTCCTAAAAGTTTCGAGAAACTTTCATCAGTTCCGCAGGAAAATTCGCCGGTCGGTCTGCCGAATTCGTGTTTGTAATAAACCAGATAATTTTCGGTGTCATTTTGTTGAAACGGGTCAATATAAACCGTTCCTTTTGACGTGAAAATATAGCCATGAAAACCTTTACTTGTCCAATCAAACCGCGCCGTTGCCGTTTGATCGTCAATGCCGTAGCCGTTAAAAGTTTTCCAGTTCGGAAAATCTTTTCTCAGATGTTCCGCCAAAATTTGCGATGCTTCAATGCGAAAACGCGAAATACTGCCGTCCGGCATCGGAATCTCAATTATTACCGATTTATTTTGGGCTTCTTCGGTAAATTCCACAGGCATTTCTTTAAGATAGTCTTTCAAAGCAGCATTATTTAGTCTGAAAGTTACATATTTTTCAGGAAATAAATCTCGCTGTCCTTTGTTTTGGATACGCCCTTCGACAGCTTTTTGCCAAAGACTGTCTTTAGCACCCGCGAATATTGTTTCCGCGCCCAAAACTAAACCAATAAAAATGAATGTTACACAGAACATCCGTAAAAAAAACTTATTTTTCATATTTTCTTCCAATTTAATAAAAACTTAATCCGAGCGAATTTAATATCACGACAGATTGAACGGATGATTTTCAACCGACCTTTGTCGCCTATCTTTGTAAACGAGAATTACGCGAGAAAAATGTCATTGCTGCAAAAAATATTTGCAATCTGCCAAGTTTTCAGCCCAACATGATGATTTCTTCAACAATCATCATAATCTATTTTGCTTTTTCTTGTTCCTAAAACCGTTTTCTTTTGAAAACTATTAGAAATGCTAATCAGTAGTTGAAAATTGAAGCAGCAAACCAACAATTCATTGAACTTATCTGTGGATTTGCTTGGTTTATGATAAACATCCGATGCTGAAATATCAACGTCTAAGTAACAATTGGAAGACGAATTTTACTGACCAAGAGTTGATTAGGGTTTATTTATTTGGGCAACTTCAAGGGAATTTCAAGCAAAAGCGAATTCACAAGTATATGTGCACAACATTTTAGCAATTTGTTTCCCGATTTACCTACCTCTCAAACTTTTAATTATCGGCTTAACAATCTCTCGGAGTTTCAACTACTATTTGCATTTCTAAACGAGAATTGTGGAAAAACAGTGTCATTTCGACGAAAACTACTTGCACCCGAATTTTTAATTTTCACGAGGGGTGAGGTAATTCTGAAACCAAATTATGACTCAATCCGTAAATTAGTCATAAATCTTTAGACAAAGAAACTCCTTCAAAAAACATTATGAAAAAAATTGTCATATTTCTATTCTTAATCTTAATAAATGTAATAAATATCTTTGCCGGAACGCTCGTCGTTTTGAACAAAGACGATTCAAATTTGGCGATTATTGACACGGAAACGATGAAAATCATTGCCAAAATCCCGACGGGAAATTCGCCGCACGAAGTTGTTTTGTCGGCAGACGGCAAAACGGCTTTTGTCGCTAATTACGGAGCGCAAACACCCGGAAGTTCGCTTTCGGTAATTGATTTAGAAGCGAAAAAAGAACTTCGCCGCGTTGATTTATCGCCGCTTCTGCGTCCGCACGGATTGCAGGGAATCGGCGGAAAAATCTATTTTACGGCAGAAACGAATCGCGTCATTGCGCGTTACGATCCGGTGGCTAACAAAGTTGATTGGTTAATGGGAACAGGGCAAAATCTGTCGCATATGTTGGTTGGAAGTGCAGATCAAAAGCGTTTTTATACGGCAAATATCGGTTCGGATTCGGTAACGGTCTTTGAGTTTGCAAGCATTCCGCCCGCGCAATCGAAAATCGCGCAAATCGCGGTCGGCAAACAACCCGAAGCGATTGATCTTTCGCCAAACGGCAATGAAGTTTGGGTCGGTTTGAATGTTGATAAAGCGGTTGATGTGATTGATACAACAACGAATAAAGTTGTTCAAAGAATAACTTTAGACGAGCGTCCATATCGCGTAAGATTTACGCCCGATGGAAAATTTGTCGTGATGACAATGCCGAACACGAAAGAACTTATCGTTATCGAAGCGGCGACGCGCAAGGAAACGAAACGCATCAAGCTTGAAAGTGCGCCGCTTGGAATCGTATTTTCAAAAAACGGCAAAACGGCTTTTATTTCAGCGGTTCAAGCCGATGTAGTCTTGAAAATTGATATGGAAAAAGGCACAATTTTGAGCCAAGTCGAAACTGGAAAAGTTCCTGACGGCATTGCTCTGACGGAAATGTGAGTTTAAGAAAAATTGGAGAAAATAATGAAAAAGTTACTGGCATTTATTTTAGTTTTATTTATATTTTCGAGCGTTCCGTCGCAGGCGGTTTTCGCTCAAAGCAAGTCTAAAAATAATAAAGTGGCGACGGTCGCACCGAAATTTGGTAATACGGATGGTATAACCGCCGCGCAGTTGAAAAATTATCTGGAATTTATCGCGTCTGACGAACTTGAAGGACGCGACACGCCTTCGCGCGGACTCGACATCGCCGCCTTGTATATTGCCGAGCATCTCAAAAGTTGGGGCATCAAACCGGCGGGCGACAACGGCACTTATTTTCAAAAATTCCCGCTCAAACGCAGTTTGATTGACGCAAACAATACGAAACTCAGTCTGAATAATTTATCTTTTACATTCGGCGAAGATTTTCTGACGACTTACACAAATTCGAGCGTTCCGGCAAGCAACATCGTCTATGCCGGACACGGTTGGGTTATCAAGTCGAAAAACATCAATGCATATCAAGGAATTGACGTGAAAGACAAAATCGTGGTCGTGGCGGGTGGTTTGCCGAAAGGCGCGACTTTCAACGATTTGCAGGGAAAAATGGGCGAAGATTGGTCTTCGCCCGGGATTTACGCCAACGCCAACGGAGCGCGAGCCGTGATTACCATGGCGAGTTTCGGCGGTTTGGCAAATTGGAAAGGTAATCGCTGGAATCAGACCGAAAAAGGCGACATCGAATTTAAAACACCTTCGTTTCAAGTAAAAATTCCGACAATAACTGCCACGCCGCGGCTCATCAACGCACTTTTTCAAGGCGAAAAAACCAATGCCGCAACTATTTTTACAAGAGGCATAATGCAGGATTTTGTCGAGTCTTTTGATTTGAATCCGAATAAAAAAATCAGTTTGAATGTTTCGGTTAAAACCGACACGGTTTATACGCAAAATGTGGTCGGTATTTTGGAAGGCTCGGACGCGGTTTTGAAAAACGAATATGTTGCCGTCGGCGCACATTACGACCACGTCGGGATGAATCCGTTTTCGTTTAATGAAGATAAAATCTGGAACGGCGCGGACGACGACGGTTCGGGAACGGTGGCGGTAATGGCGATGGCGGAAGCATTTGCAAAAGGAACGCAGAAACCGAAACGCTCGATTATGTTCATCTGGCACGCGGGCGAGGAAAAAGGTTTGTGGGGAAGCGAATATTTTACGGACAATCCGACTGTTCCGATTGGTTCAATAATCACGCAGTTAAATATTGATATGATTGGTCGTTATCAAAATCCGGGCGATGAAAATCATCCGCAAAACAAGGCTTTGCCGAAACCGAATGAAATTTTCCTCATCGGTTCAAAGTTGATGTCAACCGAACTTGGCGAGGTCAGCGAAGCAACTAATAAAGCGTTTTTGAACTTGAGTTTTAATTACAAATACGATGATCCGAACGACCCTGAACAATTTTTCTATCGTTCCGACCATTTCAACTATGCACGGAAAGGAATTCCGATCATTTTTTATATGGACGGAAGCCACGCCGACTATCACCAGGTTTCGGATTCGATTGAAAAAATCAATTTCGAGGCGATGGAAAAAGTCGTGCGGACGATTTTTGCAACGGGCTGGGAATTGGCAAATCGTCCGACGCGCCCGAAAGTTGATAAGCCTTTGAAACCCGACGGAAATTAAACCAATTTTGAAATTGTGATAGGAGCATTTTTACTATGGCAAAGGAATCGAAATTTGATGAAAAAATAGAAACTTTACAGACGGTTGCCGGTTCGCTTCTCGAAGAAATCAAATCGCTAAGATTTGTGGTGGATTTTGAGGACGAGGACGGCATAGATTTTTACGAAAAGGTCGGTAGATACGAAGCGCATCTGATTGAAACCGCGCTTGAAAGGTCGGGTGGAAATCAGGCGAAAGCGGCGCGTCTGCTTAATTTGAAGCCAAGCACGCTGAATATGAAGATGAAAAATCTCAGGATGATATGAAGATATTTCCGGCAAAAATTTTGGCGACTTTAGCCGGTTTTTTCGTTATCCGCGCTCAAATTATAAAATTATGAAACGCAAAAAGTGGATTCAAAAATGCGACACGGACGATAAAAATCTGCCGATTCCAACGCAGATTATTTCTACCGAAGAATTTGCGCCGATTGACCAAACTATCGAACAAAAACAGGTTGAGCATCGGTTGATTGAGATCGCTTCGGAAAGTTCAAAAAAACTCGGTATTTCGCGCCGGAAGTTTTTGGCGACTTCGGGCGGAATGGCGGCAGGTTTTTTAGCTTTGAACGCGGTTTTCGGAAATTTCTTCGATGTTGATGAAAATGAACTGTTTGAGCCTCGCGCGGCGGATGAAAAGTTTCCGAAAAAGCAATTTATTTTCGATATTCACACGCATCACGTTGCTTCAAAAAAAGTAATCGAAGTTCCCGCACTTCTGCGTTACCGCGAAGTCGGCGGGCTTTGGGGTAATAAGGATTTAGTCGGCAAAGAGCATAAATGGGAAGACCTTTATCTGGCGAATTACATCAAGGAAATGTTTTTGGACAGCGACACGGTAATGGCTGTAATCACAGGACTTCCTGCCAAAACCGATGATCAGAATGTGCTTACGCCTGCCGAAATGTTTGAAACACGCGCCGAAATTAACGGTTTGGCGAAATCCAAACGCTTGCTGGCGCACGGAACTTTTTCGCCCGATTTGGGCAAATCCGAACTCGAATCAATGCACAAACAATTCGAGCAGTTAAAGCCTGAAGCGTGGAAAGGTTATCCCGGACAGCCGCTGGCAGACGGAAGCGTCGGTTGGTGGATGGATGACGAAAAAATTGCGTATCCGTTTTACGAATATTCAAGAAAAATCGGTATTAAAAACATCGCCGTCCACAAAGGCTTGCCCTTGCCGGGTTGGGAAATCGAACATTCCAGTCCGAAAGATGTCGAAAAAGCGGCGAAAGATTTTCCCGATTTGAATTTTTTGATTTATCACGCCGGATTCAAAGGCGTGCGCGATGCAATGGAAGCGGTCGAAGACGATTTCAAAACGAAAACAAATATTCCTTGGATTACGGATTTGTGTGAAATGAAAAAGCGTAATCCGAAGATGAAGAACGTCTATATGGATTTGGGAACGACGTTTGGAATGACGGTGATAACGCAGCCGAAACTTTGCGCGTTTATGTTGGGCGCAATGATTCAGGCGTTCGGCGAAGACCACGTTTTGTGGGGAACTGATTCGATTTGGTGGGGAAGTCCGCAATGGCAAATCGAAGCGTTTCGGCGGTTGCAAATGCCTGAGGATTTACAGAAACGATTCAAATTCAAACCTTTGACCGATAAAGTTAAAGCAAAAATTCTCGGGCTAAATTCGGCGAAAGTTTACGGGATTGACGTAAAAGCGAAAATGAACGCGATTCCCTCGGATTATGTAACGAAGCTCAAGGAAAAATATCGCGCCGACGGCGCACAGCCTTCAAATACGCAATACGGTTGGATTTTTAGTTAAAAAAGAGGTCAGCAATGAAAAATTTATTATTCGTATTTATCTTAATTTTATTCAGTTTTATCGTAACTTCGGCACAAACTGTTGCATTTACGAATGTGAATGTAATTCCGATGGACAAAGAGCGCGTTTTGCAGAGTCAGACAGTTTTAATCCGCGACGGCATAATTGTTGAAATCGGCAAAAAGGTAAAAATTCCGAAAGACGCACAAGTTATTGACGCAACGGGCAAATATCTGATTCCGGGTTTGATGGATATGCACACGCATCTGCTTTCGGACGGCGAAGATTATCCGAAATCCATTGCCGAAGATGAATTGAAAGTAATGATTGCCAATGGCGTTACAACGATTCGTTTGATGATTGGCACGCCCGAACAACTTGTTTTACGCACAAAATCGGCAAACGGTGAAATTATTGCACCGACAATTTATTCGGCAAGTCCGCATTTAACGGGACGTGAGCAAGGCAATGATTTTGTCGTCAAAACCGAAGAAGAAGCACGCGAAGCTGTGCGCCAATCAAAAGCGGCAGGTTATGATTTTATAAAAATCACGACGTTTATTGATGCAAAAGTTTATGAAGCGGCGGTTGACGAAGCCGCAAAACAAAATATCCGCGTTGTCGGACACGCTGATTCACGTTTTGTTGGAGTCGAACGCGCTTTGAAGGCACGCCAGCAAATCGAACATCTTGACGGTTATATGGAAATGCTTTTGAAAGACGGTGCGCCGATGAAAGGTTCAGTTTCAGACCTTTATATTTACGACCTGAAAAATTGGGAAAGCCTTGATTTTATTGACGAAAGCAAGATTGCTGAGGTTGCAAAACGCACGGTCGCGGCGAATCCGTTTGTTAACCCGACACAACATTTTATGAAAAATGCCTTCGGTTTGCCGCGTTCCGAAGAATCAATTCGCGCTCAGGCGGATTTCAAATTTTACCCGAAAAAAGTTCAAGATTTTTTCATCAATTTCCATAAAAACCATCGGCTTTTTCTGCAAGTTCCGGCAGAAAAACGCGCACGTTGGATCGAGATTCGCAACAAGTTAATCAAAGCGATTTACGACGCGGGCGGCAAAATTATGGCTGGTTCGGATTCGCCAGAATTTTTATTTCTTTACGGTTTTTCACAACACCGCGAACTCAAAGCGTTAAAGGACGCAGGACTTTCAAATTATGCAGTTTTAGAATCGGCGACGAAAAATCCTTCAATGTTTTTCGGCACGCTCGATAAAGTCGGGACGATTGAAAAAGGTCGCAAAGCAGATTTGATTTTGCTCGACGCAAATCCGCTCGAAAACATTTCCGCAACCGAAAAGCGTTCGGGCGTGATGCTCAAAGGAAAATATTACACGCAAACCGAAATGAACAAATGGCTGGACGAAATTGCGCCGCGCATTGCAAATTCTTACATTGCAAAGCAAACTCCACAGGAAGAAGCGGGTGCGGTCGCCGATAAACTTTTTGAGGCAATGCGGGCGAAAAATTACGTAGGAATTAAAAATTTGTTTTTAGCCGGCGGACAACTAACTGCGCTCGATAAACCTAAAAATGGCGAAGGCTTTTCGACGACGCGCAATTTTTCGGGCGATGCTTTTGCAAAATTGATTTCAGAAGCAAAAGGCGGCGAATTTATTGAAAAAATGCCTGAAAAGTCAGTGCGAATTTACGGCGATGCGGCAGTTGTAACAGGTCGTTACACATTTCATGTTGGTGAGAAATTTTCGCATTGCGGAACTAATGCTTTCCATCTTTTGAAATCTGACGGCGTTTGGAAAATTGCCAATGCGACTTCGACGCTGGAAACAGCAAATTGCGACAAAAAGCAAGATTTTTCGGCGGAAAATAAAGATGCGCTCGGCGCGGTTGATAAACTTTTCGAGCTAATGGCAGCGCACAATCCGGCGGAAATTATTAAACTTCATACATCTGAATCTCAGCTTGCCGCGCTTATCTTTGGGCGCGACGGCAAAAAGGAAGTCGAAAATCTTTCGCGTGAAGCGTTTTCAAAGTTTTTTGAAACGAAACGCGCCGAAATTGCCGAAAAAATGTATGACGTGAAATCATCAGTTTTTGGCGATATGGCAACCGTTGACGGGCGATATATTTTCACCGTCAACAACAAATTACAGCATTGCGGAATGAATTCGTTTCATCTCGTAAGAACATCTGACGGCTGGAAATTGGGCAATTCGATTTCCACCATTGAGCCAAACGGCTGCACTGAAAAAGAGAAAGAAATGGTCAAGTAAAAAAGTTGAACACTAATGGAATGAGAGACTTACATTCTTGCTTCCCTTACAAGTTCCAAATATTTTCCCGCTGTTGCGGTGATTGAATCGGCACGATTTTCACGAATTGCCTGCAAATCAACTAAATCCGCGCCAACTCCGACGGCTTCTGCGCCGGCATTGATAAAATCTGCCGCCGTTTTGAGCGAAACGCCGCCCGTTGGAATCAATTTTATGTGCGGCAAAGGTGCTTTAATTGACTTTAAATAACTTGCGCCGCCCATTGCCGATGCGGGAAAAACTTTCACGAAATCCGCGCCCGCGTTCCACGCTGTTAAAATTTCCGTCGGCGTTAATGCACCCGGCATTACGACGATTTCTTTCTCGTTGCAAAATTTTATCGTTTCAATATTCAAAGCCGGAGAAATAATAAATTTCGCACCCGCTTCGATACATTTTTTCGCGCTTTCGGCATCTAAAACCGTTCCCGCACCGATTAACGCTTCGTTTTCAAAACGCTTTGCTAATTTTTCAATCAAATTAACGGCGTTCGGGACTGTCATCGTAATTTCAAAAATATCAATTCCGCCTGTCTTTATAGCGTCAATCACGCGCCAAGCCTCGTCTTCCGATGAAGCACGAATTACCGGCAGAATGCCCGTTTCGACAATTTTTTGTGCAACAGATAATTTATTCATAAAATTTTATTCAATCTCTGCGTTCTCTGCGCCTCCGCGTGAGAAAAAAACTAATTTCAAGCAGAGGCGCAGAGAACGCAGAGTGAAATCACTCAAAACGAAACCAATCAATATCGGCTGAACCGGCATCGTTAAATTTGCCGGTGCGCGTAAAAAATAAACCGACTTTCGCGCCGATCCAACGACCTTCGCGGGCTTTGAAAGGCGTTCCGACAGTTGTAAAATTTTTGCCGTCCGTGCTGAAACTGAAATTGCACATTGCCACTTCGGAAACCGTAACGCGCAAATAAAATGTCTTTTCGTTCAGCAAAATCGGTTCGGTTTCGCTTTCCGCCGTGCCTTTGTCGGCATCTTTTGCCGTGCTTTGCGCGATGTAAAGTTTGCCGTTTTTGTTCGTAACGCCGATGTAAGAATAATCGAGTCCCATTATCAAAAGCCCGAATTTTTCGCCTTCAAAACGCGGCGCGATTTTTACTTTTGCCGTTGCGGTAAATTTTTCCGCCGGAAATTTTTGTAACAAAAGATTCGGCGCGTTCCAAAGATTTTTAAAATTCTCTGCTGTCAGAACAGAAAACATTTTCAAAACGCTTTGCGACGGAAAAGGAAACGCCCAACTAACTTGCGGATTAGCGTGCCATTGCCATTGCAAACCGAGATTTTCGCCCGAAAATTCGTCCGAATCAAGCGGGGTTTCAGACGGAAACGTGCGCCCGACATTCGGTTTTTTATATTTTAGAACAGGTTCGCCCGTGCCGTCGCCGTCCGCATCTATGCCGATTACAGGAAAATCGTTTTTCCACGACATCGGTTGGAGATGCAAAATTCGTCCGTATGCGCCTTTGTCCTGAAAATGCAAAAACCAATCTTCGCCCGTTTGCGTTGTAACCCACGCGCCTTGATGCGGTCCGTTAATCGTGGTTTTGCCTTGCGCCAAGACGATTTTTTCTTCGTAAGGACCGAAAATATTTTTTGAGCGCAAAACTAATTGCCAGCCTGTTGTTACCCCACCAGCCGGAGCGAAAATGTAATAAAAACCATTGCGTTTGTAAAATTTCGGACCTTCGACAGTCGGATGCGCGTCGTGCCCGTCAAAAACCATCGCGGGCGCACCCAAAAGCCGCGTTCCGTCCGCACTCATTCGGCTGACGATTAAAACGCTTTTGAATCCTGCACGGCTTCCCGCAAACGCGCTGACGAGGTATGCATTGCCGTCGTCGTCCCAAAGCGGACACGGATCAATCCAGCCTTTCCCCGATTTTATCAGCAGAGGTTTTGACCATTCGCCCGCCGGATTTTTCGTTTTCGTCATATAAATCCCGAAATCCGGGTCGGGATAAAAAATGTAAAATTCGCCGTTGTGATAACGAATCGCCGCCGCCCAAACGCCGCCGCCGTGTTGCGGCTGATTAAAAACGTCCTTTGGTTCTTGCTCGGCGAAAACGTAATTTATCAAACGCCAGTTGACCAAATCTTTTGAATGCAAAATCGGAAGTCCGGGCGCAGCGTTAAAGCTCGACGCGGTCATATAAAAATCGTCGCCAACGCGAATCGCGTCCGGATCGGAATAATCGGCGTGAAGCACCGGATTTTTATATGTGCCGTCGCCATTATCGCTTACCCAAACTTTGGAAACGAAATTTTGTTGCGCTGAAACAATAATTGCGGCAACAAAAATTACCGCAATTATTTGAAATGATTTCAGATTTTTTATATTGACTTTCATTTATAAAGGAAATGTTTCTTTCGGCAATAAAGAGATTTAGAACTTGAATAAATCCCAAATTCCTTTGAACAAAAAGCCTAAAATAAACAAACTCAGCAAAACCGACCCGACGAGAATGCCGATTAAAAGCAAAATCATTGCAATCACGAAAATCCAATCGCCGGTTGTGCCGCGTCCGCGACCTTCGCCGTTTTCGCGGATTAAATCAATATTTTGCTTGTTTGCCTTCCAGAAAAAATCGAACGCATCGCCGATAAACGGAATTACGCCGACAACGTAATCCAAACCGATGTTAAAAGCCATTCGCACGAGCGTGATTTTCGGCACACCGTAGCGCACACCGGCAATGAGAATGTAAAACGAAACAAGCGATGTCGAAAGATCGCCGACGTTCGGAATTAAACCGATAATCGAATCCAGACCGAACTTAAAACCTGTTCCCGGAACTTTGATAAGTCCGTCCAAATAGCGCGAAAGAGTTTCCAAACTTTCTTCGATTTCGATTTGTTTTTCTCTCTGCGGCGACAAATCGGAGATTTCGTGTTCTTCAATCATTTCCATAAATAAAAAATCAAACCTTTTGTTTTAATTTGCCGATTGCTTTCAAAATTTCACGGCGGTTTTTTGCCGATTTTATCCAATTCGGCAAACGACTTGCCAATGAGCGATTGATATTGGGCGTTCTTTTCCGCATTTTGTCGGCAACGTAATTTTCGATAAACTCAAGATGTTTTTCGTTGAAAGCCCATAATATTTCACCGCAACATTCTGTTTGCAACCACAATGGCATTTGAAAATACCAGTCGAAATTTCCGCCGATTTTAATAAAACTATTGAAACCCGGCTCTATCTTATTTCCATTTTGATAGCCGATAAATTTATTTCTTTGCCATATTTTCGATAAACCGCATTTTACACAAATAAGTTTTCTTGCCGCATAAAGCAACGGAATATTGCCATTATCTTTATTACATAAAACGACTCGTGCAAGAGACTGACATTGGGGACATTCGACTAAAAATTCATCAGAGAAATCAAAAACCTGTTTGCCTAAATCTTCAAACTTTTCATTTACTTCGCTCATAAATCTTACAAGCCGCGAATCCTAAAATTTCATCGCCGTCTTTCAAACTCGACGGCATTGGTTTCCAATCGTTTTGCAGACGAAATTCTAAAATTTCATCGGCATTCGGGCGAAAATTCCAAACGGCAACTGCCGTTACTGCACCGAGTCAAGTTATGTCATAAACTAAAAATAATTTTTTATACGGCACAACGACATCGTGCGTGAATTCGTCTTGCGTAATGACTTCGGCAACAATTTGCGGCAAAAAATCGCCTTTCGGTTTGGTGTTTGCCCAACTCAAAACTCTTCCCAAAGTTTTATATTTGGACAATTCCGTTTCGAGTTCGGCAAACTTCTCATCAGACAAATTTGCAAGATTTGTAATCTTCATCAGCCTTTTTTGATAACTGTGTATTCGATGCGACGGTTTTGAAATTTTTCGTCCGGGTTGCGGTTTTCATTGCCTGGTTTGGGTTTTGTTTCGCCGTAACCTTTTTCGGTCAGCGTCTCGGACGGCACGGTAAATTCTTTTACCAAAACTTCGCGCACGGCTTTTGCACGGTTATTTGAAAGCGTCATATTGTTTTCATCCGTGCCGTCGCTGTCCGTGTGTCCGCCGATTTCGATGACTGTTCCGGGCTTGAGTTTTTTCATCACGACTGAAGCCTTTTGAAGAAAATCTTTATTTTTTTGAGGAATATCAAATTTTCCTCTGTCAAAATTGATGATATAAATGCTCAAAATTCGCGCCAATTCGTCAGGGTCAATCGGGTCTTGCAGATTTGCCAAAGCCTTTTCAGCACAACTTTGCGCCAATGCTTCTTCGCCTTGTTTAAATTTGCGGTCTTTGCATTCGTCTTTTACGACTGCCGCTTTTTTCTCATCGCAATTAGCACTAAAAGTTTGCGGAACGCCGTCAACACCTTTGTCGGTTTCAATCGGTTTGCAAGTCCAATTCGGATTTTCTATCTCAATGATTTTCTTATCGCCCGCTTCCAAAAGAGCCAGAACTCTTTTTCCGCCTGTTTCGGTGGTTACGTTCCAATCTTTCTTATTAACTTTAACGCGACTGCCGCTTGGAACATTAGTCAGCGTTACTTCAAAACCACTGTTTTTGAAAAACAAAAACCAAGCGGCAATCAAACCGAAAACAATAATAAACGAAGCTATCAAAATTCCCGCCGAAGCCCAAAGCCACGCCGGAATTCCGCCTTTTTCTTTTTCTTGTTGTTCTTGTTTGGCTTGTTCTTCGGTCGCCGTAGGCGGAATGTTTTGGTATTTTTCGCGCACGTCATCGGGCAAACGAATAAGCGGCGTAGTCATAAAAACGTCTTGTTTGCGCCGTTCGCCGCCGAAATCGTTGTCGTCCACATCACGCGGAATTTTGATATTATCTTGCGTCAAGCCCCAATCGGGAACTTTCGGATTGTTTTGGTTTGAAGGCTGATAAGTTTTATTAAAATCAGGCTCGTCATCACGCGGAATGTTGTAACCGGGCATAGTTTTGCCCCAATCATCGGCGTTTGGTTGCGGCGAATATTTTTGGTTCGACGTTTTTCCCCAATCGTCCTTATCATCGTCAAATTGCGACGACGGAATATTCGGCATTGTTTTATCAAAATCGTTATTGCTCACAGACTTGTCTCCTTCGCAATAATTATAAGCCCGAAACGCCGAATCAACAACCTCAGTAGTCAGTAGTCAGTAGTCAGTAGTCAGTAGTCAGTAGTTTGTTGAAAAAAAATCTCCTCTTCTCCTTTTATCCTCTTCTCCTCTTCTATTTAACATTGGGCGGTTGCGCGGCTTTAGTGCGAATGCTAATGCCTTCTTGCGCGGTGATGAAAACGCGGCGGGCATCGAACGTCGAAGTATTTGTCGGGAAATATGAAAGCAGATAGCGATTGCTTTTGAGTTCATCGCAGATAAATTTCGCGGCTTCTTGGGCTTTTTCAATCGGGAAAATCTTTCCGCCTGTGCCTTCGGTTAATTCGGTAATAACTTTTCCGGCTTTCGGTTGATTGCGCCGAAACGCGCCGCCGGTTCTATCGGGCATTTGCAAAGCATAAACGACAATGTTTTGATTTTGCAGTTCGGCTAAAACGTCTTCAAATTTCGATTTACTGCCTCTGTCCAACCCGTCGCCGATTAAAACAATCGCTGTTTTGCGCGTTCCGGGCATTAACGGCAGAAGAACTTCTTTCGTTGTTGCGGCGATTGCGTCGAAAAGATACGGATTGTCTTTTTTGCGGAGCGTTTCAAAAGCTGTTTCGAGCTTTTTCGCATCGTCCGTCCACTCGTGAATAATTTCGGGTTTCGTGTCGTAAGCAATCGCAAAAAGCTGGTCGCCGTCAAAAATTTCGTAGGCAAATTCCATCGCTGCCGCTTTCAAAACTTCAACGCTTGCCGGAACAGTTTGCGAATTATCAATCAAAAGCACGATTTTTGCCGGCGACGGGTCAAAGCTGAAATTATTGATTTTCTGCTCAATTGAATTTTCGTAAAGTGAAAGATTTTCAACCTTTATCGGCTCGGTCGAACCGTTATCGCGGCGGGCAACAACCGTCAAAATCGTGCCTTCCAGACTTCCGGTAGATTTAGCATTGTTGCGCGATTGCGCGATCGAAAAACTCGTTGCCAAAAGCAATATAAAACTCAAAAGCCAAATCTTTTTCATACTTTTCACCTCAAACTTTATCAATTATTCATTACCAATTTTCAATTATTTTGTGAGTATAAGTAAAAAATAATTGATATTGGAAAACTGATATTTGATAAATTTCGCTTTATTTCTCAGCCTTCTCCGAACTCTTACTCAAATTCGTTATGCTGTCATTTGCTTTGTTTGATGCAGTTTCCGCCTTGTCGGTTGATTCGGCGGAAGATTTTTTTTCGCCGCTTTTCGCCGTTGCGGATTTTGACGAATTATCCTTCAACTTATTTGAATAGTCAGTAATATACCAACCTTCGCCCTTAAACTGAAAACCCGACAAAGACCATTGTTTTTCGAGTCGCCCACCGCATTTTTCGCAAATCGTCAAAGGCGCGTCCGAAATCTTCTGCATTTTTTCTAAATGCGCTCCACATTGGGCGCATCCGTATTCGTAAATAGGCATATTTTCAATGTAAAAAGTAAAAAGTTCTGAATCGGATTTATTTTTTATTTTTTACTTTTTACTTACCAATTGGTTGCTGTAACCTTCTCCGTTTCGCCGTGTTCGGCTAAAAATCTTTCTGCATCAATTGCCGCCATACAACCTGTTCCGGCGGCGGTAATTGCTTGACGATAATAAGAATCTTGCGCGTCGCCGCAGGCAAAAACGCCTTCGACATTTGTTTTCATCGTGCGTCCTTCGGTTTTCAAATAACCGACTTCGTCCATTTCGAGAACGCCCGCAAAAAGTTCGGTATTCGGTTTGTGTCCGATAGCAATAAAAACGCCTTCGGTCGGAAAATCACTCGTTTCGTTAGTTTGATTATTAAAGATTTTCACGCCTTTCACGCCTTCTTCCTTCGTGCCGTAGATTTCTTTGATTTCCGTATTCCAAAGCACTTCGATTTTTTCGTTTGCAAGCACTCGTTCCTGCATAATCTTTGATGCGCGAAACGAATCCTTGCGATGAACGAGCGTAACTTTTGATGCAAAGCGCGTTAAAAAAGTCGCTTCTTCCATCGCCGTATCGCCGCCGCCGACAACAACAATCGGTCGTCCGCGAAAGAAAAAACCATCGCACGTTGCACACGCCGAAACGCCGTTTCCGCCCAAACCTTCCGGCACAGGTTCTTCGCCCGGCACGCCGAGCCATTTGGCAGATGCGCCCGTTGAAATTATCAAAGTTTCGGCTTTGATTATTGTTGTAACTTCTTCGGAATCCTGACTTTCCTTGCCGTAAAGTGTAAAAGGTCTTTGCGATAAATCAACATTATCAATCCAAACATTGATAATGTCGGTCCCGAATCGTTCGGCTTGAGCGCGAAATTCGTTCATCAATTCCGGTCCCATAATGCCTTTGGCAAAGCCCGGATAATTTTCGACATCAGTCGTGATTGTTAATTGTCCGCCCGGCTGCGGACCATCAATGACGAGTGGTTCGAGTTGCGCCCGCGAAGCATAAATTGCGGCTGTCAATCCTGCCGGACCTGAACCTAAAATAACAACTTTTTTTTTAATTTCTGTTTGCGACATATTCATATTTTATTTTATCAGAATCATCACTTTGAATGATAGCGAAGTTAGCATTATAAACTATTCGCTATTCGCTATTCGTTATTCAACTATTCCGAATAATCTTGTTTTCTCTTCGGAATAATTGATAGCGAATAGTTGATAGCTGATGATGCGACTCGAATATATCTCGCTTACCAAACTGATTTTTATTTACGTTTTACAAAATACCTTTTGAAAAAGTATATTATTTACTTAACTTCGTGTTAGAATTATTTCGTTTTACGCAATTTCAATTTATTCCCGATTTTGTTGATGTCAACCAATATTCAAACTCAATTTGAGGAAAAACGCTTTGCCTTGCGGATGGCTTTACGTCTGCCGATAGTCGTTTCGGGGCGCACCGATGACGGCGCGGCATGGTCTGAACCGACCGAAACCGACGATATTTCAACGACCGGAACACTTTTTCATCTGAATCAAAAAGTTTCGAGTGGCGAAACGCTCTATCTACGTTCGCACCGACCAGACGGCGTTCCCGTCGAAGTCAAAGCACAAGTCGTGCGAATTGCTCCGGCAGTTTATGGTTCGGCACGAATCGGTGTGCATATTCTCGAATCGAAGGATAACTGGCTACGCCTTTTCGTTGCTTGGGTTGCTGACGATCAGGCAGAAGAAGAAAAATAAAATCTGTGTGAATAGAAAATAGTGAATAGTAAATAGATTCTAACAATTTTACTATTCACTATTTTCTATTCGCTATTTACTAAAATATGAACTACGAAACAATTTCAATCGAACAGCGCGGAAAAGTGGCGATTTTGATGATAAATCGTCCCGATAAACTCAATGCTTTGGCAAAACAAGTTCACGCAGAAAGCGTTGACGCTTTGGACGCATTAAGAACAGATGATTCGGTTCGCGTTGTCGTCATCACAGGCGCGGGCGAAAAAGCGTTTGTCGCGGGCGCGGACATTAGCGAATTTGCCGAACAAACGCCGATAACGCAACGCAATTTATTTTACGAAAAAACGCTTTTCAATTCGATTGATATGTTCCCAAAGCCCGTGATTGCAATGATTAACGGATTTTGTCTCGGCGGTGGAAACGAACTCGCGTTGGCTTGCGATATTCGCGTTGCCAGCGAAAATGCACGTTTTTCGCAACCTGAAATAAACTTGGGAATTATGTGCGGCGGCGGCGGAACGCAAAGATTAACAAGGCTTATCGGTGAAGGGCGAGCAATGGAAATGGTTTTGACAGGCGATATGATTGACGCGCCGACTGCGTTGAAATTCGGTTTGGTCAATCACGTTTTCCCGCTTGCCGAACTCGAAGCCGAAACAATGAAGCTCGCCGAAAAAATCGCCGAAAAAGCTCCAATTGCTCTGCAATTATCAAAAGAAGCCGTAAAATTCGCTTCACGTTCAAACCTCGACGAAGGCTTGCGCCGCGAAGTTGATTTATTCGCCATCTGCTTTTCAACCGAAGACAAAACCGAAGGTGTTGCCGCATTTCTGGAAAAACGCAAACCGAATTTTCAAGGGAAATAAGATTTAACCGCGAAAAATGCGAAAAGACGCGAAATAAAGATTCTTAAACTTTTCGCGTCTTTTCGCATTTTTCGCGGTTAAATCTCTTTATTTTTCACTCTCTAAAATCTCTTTTGCTTTCAACAATTCTGCTCGTTGCGTTTCGGAGATTGTCGGATATTTCAAATTAAGCGATTCCAATTTTTTGACGATAATCTCGGAAACAGCTGTTCGCGTGAACCATTTTTTGTCGGCGGGAACAACATACCAAGGCGCATTTTTCGTGGAAGTTGCGGAAATTGCTTCTTCGTAACATTTCATATAATCGTCCCAAAAAGCGCGTTCTTTTGCGTCTCCGGCGGAAAATTTCCAGTTTTTTTCCGCTTCGTCAATTCGCGCTAAGAAACGCTTTTTCTGTTCGTCTTTGGAAACATTCAGAAAAAATTTGATAACGTGAATGCCGTTTTCAGATAAATAATCTTCGTAATTTTTGATCTGCGTAAAGCGTTTTTTCCAGATGTTTTTGTCTTTGGTTACATTTTCCGGCAAAAGTTGAGATTGCAAAATCGCTTCGTGAACGCGCACGACCAAAACTTCTTCGTAATATGAACGATTAAAAATGCCGAGCCGTCCGCGTTCGGGCGCACTTTTCGCGCAACGCCAGAGATAATCGTGGTCTAATTCTTCCGTCGAAGGTTGTTTGAACGAAAATACCTGCACACCTTGCGGATTCAAACCGCTCATAACGTGCTTTATCGCGCCGTCTTTGCCTGCCGCGTCCATCGCTTGAAAAATTATCAAAAGCGCGTGTTTATTGTCGGCATAAAGAACGTCTTGAAGTTCGGCGAGTTTTTCGATATTTTTTTGCAAATCAACTTCCGCCGCTTTTTTATCTTTATAATCGCCTGTAAAATCCGTCTTATGATTTTTTAGATTTAGTTTTACGCCTTCGGGCGCGAGAAATTTTTCGATGTCCATAATTTTTTGCCACGAATTACACAAATAACACGAATTCTATGAAAAACCTATTGTTTTTATTACTTTTTTCGTTATCGGTTTCAGTTTTTCCGCAAACCAAACTTACGCCGCATAAAATCACGCTCAAAAACGGCAAAACTTTTAATTTAAATTTGCCCGAAAATTACGAAATAATTCCCGCCGCCGAAGGTTTGAAACGAGTCCGATTTTTTGCCAAATCGCCCGACGGACGCATTTTCGTAACCGATATGTTCAATGTTACCGACAACGAAAAAGGTGCGGTTTATATTTTGGACGAATTCGATAAATCAACAGGAAAATTCGGCAAAATCATTCCGTATATGACGAATTTGAAAAATCCGAATTCGGTGCAATTTTACACCGACAAAAGCGGACAAGATTGGTTTTATCTCGCCGAAACCGACAAATTAACGCGCCGAAAATTTACCAAAGGCGAAACCAAACCGAGCGACACGAAACCCGAAACTTTGGCGACTTTTCCCGATTACGGTTTGAGTTATAAATACGGCGGTTGGCATCTGACGCGGACGATTGCGTTTGCGCCAAACGGCAAACTTTATATTTCTGTCGGTTCGAGTTGCAACGCTTGCGAAGAAAAGGAAAAAGAACGCGCAACCGTTCTCGAAATGGACGCGGACGGAAAAAATCGGCGCATTTTTGCGAAAGGTTTGCGAAATGCCGTCGGTTTAAAGTGGATCGGAAAAACGCTCTGGGCAACAAATCAAGGTTCGGATCATTTGGGCGACGACAAACCGGACGACACTTTTTACGCGCTTCGCAATAACGCCGATTACGGTTGGGCTTCGTGTTATCAAGCGAACGGAAAAGTTTTTTTCGACCGCACGCCGCCGAACGAACTGAAAAAACCGACAAACCGCCTGAAATCTTGCACCAAAGTTCCGCGTTCTTACGCATATTTTCCCGCACATTCGTCCGCGCTCGGCTTTGATTATTTCGACGCAACGACGACTGATAATTTTATCAAAAATTCGTTTCTCGTCGCGCTTCACGGCTCGACCGATAAAGATTTATCGAAAGGTTATCGCATTGTTATCACGCGCAAAGGCGAAAAATTGAAAGATTTTATTAACGGATTTCTCGAAGGCAAAACGGTTCACGGACGACCTTGCGACATAATGCGTTTAGACGAAAATTCGTTTCTTTTCACGGACGATTACAGCGGAATAATTTATCTCGTTCGGCGCAAATCTTAAATCGTAAATTGTAACTCTTTTTGTTACACTATCAACTTGTTTATTTGAGATTCACGTTTTACGATTTACGAAAGTATGAATATTGGAATTACGGTTTATCCAACCTACGGCGGAAGCGGAATTGTCGGTTCGGAACTCGGGCGCGACCTTGCCGCTCGTGGTCATAACGTCCATTTTATCTCGTCAATGTTGCCGACTCGTTTGACGGAATTGAACGAACGCGTGCATTTTCACGAAGTCGAAATGATGTCTTATCCGCTTTTTGAACATCAGCCGTATGATTTGGCTTTGGCAACCAAAATGGCAACGGTGGCGCGTGCCGAAAAACTCGATTTACTGCACGTTCATTACGCGATTCCGCATTCGATTTCGGCAATTTTAGCGCGTGAATCAATCAAACAAAAACGCTATGTGCCTGTGATTACAACACTTCACGGAACTGATATCACACTCGTCGGCGCAGATCGTTCGTATCTGCCCATTACGCGCTACGGACTTCAACAATCGGACGGCGTAACTTCAGTGTCGAAATTTTTGAAGCAAGCGACGATCGAAACATTCGATTTTGACGAAATCGAAGTCATTCCGAATTTTATCTGCTCGTTGCATTACAAACATTTGGAAGATTCGCCGCTTCGAGACGAACTTGCGCCGAACGGTGAAAAACTGCTCGTTCACGTTTCAAATTTTCGCGCCGTCAAACGTCCGCTCGATTGCGTCGAAATTATGGCGAAAGTCAAACAAAAAGGCGGAAAAGCGCGTTTGATTATGGTCGGCGACGGACCCGAACGCTCGGCTTGTTATTATCAAGCGGAAAAATTAGGCATAAAAAATGATGTCGTTTTCGTCGGAAAACAAGCAAATATTGCCGATTATTTGGGCGTGGCGGACATTTTTCTTCTGCCTTCGGAACTCGAATCTTTCGGACTTGCCGCGCTCGAAGCCGAAGCCTGTGAAGTTCCCGTAATTGCGACACGCATCGGCGGAATTCCCGAAGTCGTAACCGACGGCGAAACCGGATTTTTGAGCGACATCGGCGACACGGAAAAAATGTCGGATGATGCAATGAAGTTATTAAACGACGAAGAAATGCGCCGCACTTTCGGCGAAAAAGCGCGTGAATTAGCCGTTTCGCGTTACAGTTCGGAGTTGATTATTCCGCAATACATTAAATTTTACGAAAAAGTTTTAGGAGCAAAAGCAGCCAATGCCTGAAACGGAAAAACCAAACGCTTTCTGGAATCGCGTCTATTTCGCGGTCATTATCACGACTGTTTTTGTCATCGCGGCTCTGTGGACATTTTCGCGCTATTTTTCTTAGACTGGAGCGCAAGCGTCTCGCTTGCACCGTTCGAGCGAAGCAAGAACGGAACACGCCGCATTGCCTTAAAAGTTTAAGAAAATCAAAGCAATGCGGCGCACGGCTTTTGGTTTCAGTTAGCTTTAAAGATTGTGGAGGTTGACGCGCCCTGTTCTCGCAAAGCCTCGAACGCGCGTTGCAAGCGAGACGCTTGCGCTCCAGTCAAAACAATTATGAAACTTCTCGATTGGATAATTGTCGTCGCGTATTTGGCGTATGTGATTATTGACGGAATCCGCATGACCAAACATTCGGGCAGCAAGGAAGGTTATTTTCTTGCAAATCGGAGTTTGCCTTGGTGGGCGGTCGGTTTGAGCGTGATGGCGACACAGCTTTCGGCGATAACCTTGGTCGGCACAACCGGGCAAGCATATTCGGACGGAATGCGTTTTATCCAATTTTATTACGGTTTGCCGCTGGCGATGATAATTCTTTGCGTTACGGTCGTGCCGTTTTTTCACCGCGCAAACGTCTTTACGGCTTACGAATATTTAGAAAAACGATTTGACGTAAAAGTCAGAACTTTGACGAGTTTTTTCTTTCTGATCTCGCGCGGTCTCGGCGTTGGAACGATTATTTCCGCGCCTTCGATTGTGCTTTCAATCGTTTTTGGTTGGAATTTATACATTACGATTTTTGCGATCGGACTTTCGACGACAATTTACACCGTTTTCGGCGGCGTGCAAGCCGTAACTTGGACGGACGTAAAGCAAATGTTCGTCATTTTTTTTGGAATGTCGGTCGTTCTAATCGTGATTTTATCGAGCTTTCCCGCCGGAGTTTCGTTTTCTGACGGCTTGCATCTCGCCGGTTCGCTCGGGAAATTGAATACGGTTGATACGAGTTTTAATTTGCAGGAAAAATACACGCTTTGGTCAGGTTTGATCGGCGGATTATTTCTGATGCTCGGATATTTCGGTTGCGATCAATCGCAAGTTCAGCGATTTTTAACCGCAAAATCGGTTGACGAAGGCAGAACTTCGCTTTTAATGTCGGCTTTTTTGAAAATTCCGATGCAGTTTTTTGTTCTGCTTATCGGAATTTTAGTTTTCGTCTTTTACCAATTCACCGCGCCGCCGATTGTTTTTAATG
>CALMEH010000877.1 GCA_937863115.1 uncultured Acidobacteriota bacterium | reverse complement strand
TTTCCCATTGAAATACGGTCGGAAGTTTTTTTTCGCGAAATTCCGCGTAAGCCGCCGCTTCATACCAAGTAATGTCCGTAACTGGAAAATCGGCTTTGCCTTCGGGAAATGTTTGGCTCGTCCACGAACGCGGCGCGGGCAATCCGGTTTTATCTTTGAACATCTGCAATGCTTCTTCGAGCGGAATTTCCTTGCCGTCTTTCATTATCGGAACTTTCCAAAAATCTTTTTTCCAATAACCGCCCGCTGTGATAAATTCTTTGAATTCCGCATTTGAAACTTCGTTTTTGTCAATAAAATACTCGCTTAGATTGACCTTCGTTTCCGTCGAGCGCGACCAGTTCACCAAATTATATTCGCCTGCCGGAACATAAATCATTTTGTTCGGGATTTTATCTTTTTCAATCAATTTCGCTTCGATAGCAAGCGGCGGCGTTTCGATAAACGAGCCACCGATGCGCGGAATCGTGCCGGAAATAGTCCGTTCAAACGGCGCGAATCCGTCTTTTTCAATTTGCAAAACGTAGCTTCCGCGAGCAATCCGCAGATTCTCGATTGGCGTTTCGCCGACGAGATGGCGCGTCGGAAAATTTCCTTTTTCGTCTGCTTGAAATCTCTTCAAATAAACTTTTGCGCCGTTTGGTTCTGAATTCACCGAAAGCGACACCGAAATTGTCGGCAGAAGTTTCTTTAAATTTTCGTTATCGGGCAAAATTTTTTCCGCCGCCAAAGCTAAATCGTAAGCCTCGAAATTTCGCTCGGATTTGGCGAATTCTTCCGCTTTCCTGACATTTTCACGCGCCGAATTTAACCGAAAATTTTGCCATAAAAACCATCCGCCGAAAGTTAAAATCGAAAGCAATAAGCCATAGAAAATAAACATCTTCCAACTTGTTTTCGACTTGACAGGGTTAATCGCAATCGTCGGATGTTCGGAAAGATATTGCGTTAAAGTTTGGTGAATGTCTCCGTCCGTTGTATTGTTCGTGGCGTGGATTTGAAGTTGTTCGACAAACTCGATTTCTTGACGCAGATGCTTCAAATCGGCAATCATTTCTTCCGCTCCTTGATAACGATTTTCGGGCGATTTTTGCAAACACTTGTCGAGAATTTTTCTTAGTTCGGGCGGAATATTATCTTGCATTTCAGGTTCTTTATGCAAAATCGCGGCAAGGCGTTCGACCGAATTTTCGCCTGCAAAAGGCGTTCGACCGATGAGCATTTCATACAAACAAACGCCTAAACTCCAAAGATCGCTCCGTGCATCGGTTTCCGCGCCGCGCACTTGTTCGGGCGACATATACGAAACCGTTCCGACAATCACGCCCGGTTGACTCAAGATTGTTTTCAGACTTGATTCGCCGTTGTCATTATCGAAAACGAAGCGTTTGGCAAGTCCGAAATCTAATACTTTTGCTTGATTATTTGCTGAAATAATTATGTTTGCAGGTTTTATGTCGCGGTGGACGATTCCGCGGGTGTGCGCTTCCGTCAGCGCATCCGCGATTTGTATGGCAATGTCGAGTGCGTCTTGCGGTTTAAGTTCTCCGCTTTTTATTCGCGCCGAAAGTGTATCGCCTTCGACATATTGCATTACAATATAATTAAAACCGTCTTGTTCGCCGATTTCGTGAATCGTGCAAATATGTGGATGTTCGAGCGCAGCGGCGGATTGCGCTTCACGCAAAAATCTTTTCACCGCATTAGCATCAATTTTTGAATTCGGCGGCAAAATTTTCAGCGCAACAAGGCGATTAAGCCGCAAATCTTTCGCCAAATAAACTTCGCCCATTCCGCCTGCGCCGAGTATTTTCAAAATTTCAAACGAACCGATCTTTTCGCCGTCCTTTAATTTCGGCTGATTTTCGAGTGTTGCCAAACCCAATTTCGGCGAATCAATAAAACTGTCTTCAACATCATTAGCGTTTAAAAGCAATTCGATTTCTTCACGAAGTTCCGAATCATCGGCGCATTTTTTATCTAAAAACGCACTTCGTTCGTCCGCGCTTTTTTCCAAAGCCAGATGAAAGATTTTGCTGATTTCTCGCCATTTTTCGGCAGTCATATTTTTTTAACGCAAAGGCGCGAAGGTGCAAAGACGCAAAGTTTTTTTTAAAATTTTCTTTGCGCCTTTGCATCTTTGCGCCTTTGCGTTAAGAAATTAAATTTGCGTTTTCAGCCACGCCCGCGCCAGATTCCAATCGCGCAAAACCGTGTTTGAGTGAACGCCCAAAACTTCAGCGATTTCATCGTGATTTAAGCCGCCGAAAAATTTTAATTCGACAACTTTTGCGCGTCGTGCGTCAATTTTTGCTAATTCTTCCAATGCTTCATCGAGCGCAATCATTTCCGCAGGTTTTTCTTTGACGAAAACGAAAGCGTCTTCCAAAGAAACTTTTTCCGCTTCGCCGCCGCGTTTTTCGGCTTTATGTCCGCGGGCGTAATCAACCAAAATCCGGCGCATCAGATTTGCCGCCATCGCAAAAAAATGATTGCGGTTTTGCCACGAAGTTTCTTGTTCGACCAATTTCAAAAATGCTTCGTGGACAAGCGCAGTCGGTTGCAAAGTATGTCCATCGCGCTCAGCTTTCAAATAATGCGCCGCGAGTTTTCGCAATTCCGAATAGACGAGCGGCACAAGTGCATCAACCGCTTGTGCATCGCCCGCGTTCAAATTTTGCAAAAGCCGCGTTACTTCTTGCGCTTCTGTTGAATGAAGTAATTCGTCCATTTTGGTTTGTTGGATTCAAGTTTAGAGTAACACATTTAGGCGCGAAGTCAGTCGTGTTTCGCCGGCAAATCGCCTGAAGGCGATACTCTGAACGCTCAAATTTTAACGCTAAACGAAAAAAAAAGAAAATTATTTTGCATCGGTTGTGGTTTTTGCGAAAAAACTTCGCGTTATGGGGTGAGAACAACTTTTTGGGAGAGAAAAAAATGACGAATTTAAGCGAACAAACGATTTTGAAACGCATTGCCAAAGGCGACCAAACGGCAGTTGAAGACTGCTTCAATCAATACGGTAATTTGATTTGGGCTTTGGCGAAAAAATACACGCCGACACGCGAAGATGCCGAAGATGCAGTGCAGGAAATTTTCACTGAAATCTGGCAAAACGCGGCGCGTTATGACGATGCAAAAGCGCGTGAGATTACGTTTATTACGACGATTGCGCGGCGGCGTTTGATTGACCGTGTGCGGAAAGTCTATCGCCGTCCGCAAACTTCTTCGATTGAAACGACTTTTGTTTCTAACAGCTATGAGCCTTCGGCTTTCCAGCAAGTTCAAGCGAAAGAAATTATTAAAGCGATGCAAGTTTTACGCCCCGAACAACGTGAATTGATGCTCTTGAATATTTACGAAGGAATGTCGCACGGCGAAATTTCCGAAGCGACAGGCGTTCCACTCGGCACGGTGAAAACACACATCAGACGCGGTTTTGAACGAGTCCGAAACGTGATGAATCTCGGCGGAATGAATGCCGCAACCGTTTGAGATTTTATTTTGCCCGCGAAAGACGCGAAAGACGCGAAAAGTTTTAAGATTTTTTTTCGTGTGTTTCGCGGGCAAAAATAAAGTTTTGATTTTCAGATTTCTGTGGGAAAAGATAAATCCGTTTTCAAAATCTTCCCGAAAAATCCGGCGCAAGTTCTCGAAATATTTTAGGAGCAAACAAATGATTAGAAAATTTTTAGTTACATTTATGATTGCCGCATTGTTGGCAACACCGATTTTAGCATCGAGCCATTCGGAAGCACCGCTGATTGCCCGCGACCGTTTTGCCGATAATACGGATACATATGCTTTTCGCAGTATCGAGCCGGGACGCGAAGGTTATGTTACGCTGATTGCGAATTACATTCCGTTTCAACAACCTTCGGGCGGACCGCATTTTTTTCGTTTTGACGACACGGTGCATTACGAAATCAAAATTGACAACACCGGCGATGGTGTTGAAGACATAACTTATCAATTTGAATTTCTAACGAAAATCAAAAACGGCGACACCATTTTAGGACAAGGTGCGGTCAACAAAGATGTGGTTATTTCGTCGATTGAAGACGAAGATTACAACGAACCGCAAACCTATTGGGTGCGCCGCATTACTGCCAAAGAAAATAAAATTCTCGGCGCGGGTTATCTGACTCCGCCGGCGAATATCGGTCCGAAAGTTACGCCGAATTACGAAGAAAAATTGGCGAAAAAAGCGATTCATAATCTTTATGACAATCGCGGGCGAGTTTTTGCCGGACAGCGCGACGAAGGATTTTATATTGATGTCGGCGGCGTGTTTGATGGTTTGAATCTGAAATCGCTCGGCTTGACCGGCGGTTATGATTATACGAAAGGCTTTAATGTCAGCACAATTGCGCTCGAAGTTCCGATTAAAGAAGTTACGAGTTCAGGCAAAACGCCGAAAAATCCGACTGACAAAGACGCAGTTATCGGCGTTTGGGCAACAGCCAATCGTAAATCAACAACGGTTATAAACGCCGATGGCACACGCAAAACCGATGGCGAATGGCGGCAAATTTCGCGGCTT
>CALMEH010000876.1 GCA_937863115.1 uncultured Acidobacteriota bacterium | reverse complement strand
AGGAAAGTAAAAAGTAAAAAGGCAAAAGTAAGATTGTAAGATTCGATCTTCCGATATTTTCGCGCACGTTTTTCATAAATTTTCTCTTATTCGGAGCGCGGACGGCTCGTCCGCGCGTGTCAAAAACATAATCTACTCGCGGACGAACCATCCGCGCTCCGATTTTATTGTTGCTTTTCTTTTTTAATATTCAAAAGTTTGCGAATGATAAAAAACGCATTAATTACAAAAATTACGGCAACAAAAATTATCAAAGTCGTATTGCCGCCCTCGCCTTGAATGCGGCTGAAAATAAGGTATGGAATCACCAAAACAAAGACAGCAAAGCTGAACAGAAAAATAATCTGCAATGTTCTCATTCTATTTTTTCTTAAAATTATGAATCTAAACTCAATAATCTGATTAATTTTTATTAGTATTGTTTGAACGAACGCTCTTTATCTTTGAATAAGCGCGGTTCGAGTAAAGCAAAAGATAGCCGATTAAAACATATTCCAAAAATCGAATGCCGAAATGTTCGTAGCCGGAAATTTTTCGTAGAATTTGTCCGCTGTTTTGGTCGGCACAAACAAAACTCTGCGACAACGAAACACCGCCACCACGAGCACCGCGACTAATTGTTTCCCGAATTAACTCGCTGTTTTCGGGACAAAACATCAATTCAATCGGCTTGTTGTAAAGAAAATTTCCCGTCTGATCGAGCGACATTCCCATCAATGCAAAGAAAGTAATTCCGAAAGCAACGGCAAGACTTCCGGTTTCCAAACCGTCCGAATTATTTCCGATTCGAAACCCGATCCAACCCAAAACGAGCATAATCAGTGATCCGAAACCTTCGACATAGCCGAAACCGTAAAAAATTGCAAAACTTCCGCCGATAAACAACGCAATCGCGCCGACAATTATCGGAATCCACAAAAACGAAGGAATTTTTTCAGTCCATTTACTCATTTATCGTCCGTAAATCTCTTTAAATTTTTTGTAAATCCTAACACACATGTTTGCAACTTTTTCATTTCTCCGCGAAAGCCTGTGATTCCCCAAACTATGAAAAAAATTCCGACGACTAATAGACACAATTTAGAAAATAGGACTGTTTTCGGAGCATTCCAAATTCCGAAAATAAAAGATGAAAAAACTATCCCCCAAATCCCACGACTAATCAAATGCCGCCAAGCATTTGCTCTTATTCGTTTATTCCATTCTGCGGGATTTTGTCTGAGCATTTCATCGGCATACAATTTTGCTTTCCGTTGATAATAGTAATTGCCAACGATGCTGAAAATCAGAATTGCAACAGCTAAAATTCCGAAAAATAAAGACATTCCATTTACATTCATATTCTCCCATAAATTTCCGTTAAATCTCTTAATCTTTCCGCGATTTCATCCGAAAAATCGCCGCTATTGCATTGCCAAAACCAATTTCCCGATTCCGATGCAGGCAGATTCATCCGCGCTTCCGTTCCTAAGCCGAGCAAATCCTGCATCGGCGCAATCGCTGTAGTTGCAACGCTTGACCAAACTGCGCGGATAAAATCCCAATGAATTTCCGTGCCGTCGGAGTTTAAATATTTCAAACAAAAGTCGTGTTCGCGGCTGATTTCCGCCGCATCGCGTGTCGAACCTGCGCCCGATTGCGACAAAAACCAACCGACAATCGTGTCGTTGTCGTGCGTTCCGGTGTAGGCAACGCTGTTTTTTATGTAATTGTGCGGCAAATCGTGATTCGCGGTGTCGCCGCCGAAGGCAAATTGCAAAATCCGCATTCCGGGAAAGCCGAATACGTCGCGCAGTTCTTCGACATCGGGCGTAATCACGCCCAAATCTTCCGCCCAAAACGGCAAATCGCCGATTTCCTTTCGCAAAGTTTCAAATAATTCCTTGCCCGGAACATTTATCCATTGACCGCCCGCCGCAGTTTTATCACTGCCCGGAACTTCCCAACTCGCGGCAAATCCGCGAAAATGGTCAACTCTAACAATATCAACGGTTTTCAAAGTAAATTTCACGCGGTTCACCCACCAACTAAAACCGTCTTCGCGCATCGCATTCCAGTTGTAAATCGGATTTCCCCAAAGTTGTCCCGTTTCCGAAAAATAATCCGGCGGAACTCCGGCAACCGTTTTCGGTGAACCGTCAGCATTGAGTTTAAATTCCTGCGGATTGCACCAAACATCCGCCGAATCGAGCGCAACAAAAATCGGCACGTCGCCAATAATTTTGATGCCTTTGTCGTTTGCATATTTTTTGACGGCAAGCCATTGCGAAAAAAATAAAAACTGATAAAATTTCTGCGCCTGAATCGCTTCGTGCAAATTTTCCCGTGCTTCTGCAAGAGCATTTTCGTCGCGCAATTTCAACGCATCCTCCCATTCATACCAAGCCTTTTGCGATTGCGAAAACTTGATGGCGCGATAAAGCGCGTAATCATCAAGCCAAAATGCCATTTTCTGTGAAAAAATCTCGAACCTCTCGTGCAAATAAACACTCTTTGACAGGCAAAATTGCTCATAAGCCTTCTCCAAAATTGAGTTTTTCCAATCGTATAAAAGACCGAAATCAACACGACCTTTCGGAAAATCCGGCTTTTCGTTTATCTCGTCAAACGTCAAAAATCCGTCTTCGACCAATAATTCCGGCGAAATCAGATTCGTATTGCCCGCAAAAGCCGAAAAACACTGATAAGGCGAATCACCGAAACCCGTCGGACCGAGCGGCAAAACCTGCCAATAAATTTGCTTTGCTTTGCTCAGAAAATCTATAAAACCAAACGCTTTCGCGCCTAAATCGCCAATGCCATAATTTGACGGCAAAGATGTCGGGTGAAGCAAAATGCCGCTTGCTCTTGGAAAATTCATAATAATCTGTTGATAAAATATTGTTTCGCTTTTTCTAAAATACAGGAATTTACGATTTCGGCGAAATCGGATAAATCTTATCAAAAAAAATTTTGACTTAAGAAGCGAAAAATTCGACAATAGACTAACTGCCTTTAAAGCAAATTTACAATTATTGGAGAACTACAAAATGAAAAGAATTTTTATTATTTCAGGATTAATCTTTGCCGTTTTCGGCGCGATTTTTTCCATCGGTTTCAGCACTTCGGCGGTAAACACTTCCGTCATCGAACGCTTTAATATCCCGAACAAAAAGGATGTTGGAATGACAGGCTCATACACCTTTGATAAGGCGCACAGCGCAATCGGTTTTCGCGTTATGCACATGGGATTAGCGGACGTTCCGGGATATTTCAAGGACTTTAAGGGGACGGTAAATTATGATGCAAAAGATGTTACAAAGTCTTCAGTCGAATTTACTGCAATGATGACAAGCGTTGACACACGCATTGAAGGACGCGACAAACATCTTCGCTCGGCTGATTTTTTTGATGTCGAAAAATTTCCTGAAATGACCTTCAAAAGCACAAAAGTTGAAAAGAAAGGAAAAAAACTAATGGTTACGGGCGATTTGACAATGCGCGGCGTAACCAAATCAATCACATTCCCCTTTACCGTTGCCGGATTTTTAACTGACCAAAGAAGCGGCGGAATGAAAATGGGAGTCTTTGCCGAAACCACCATCAACCGTCGCGATTTCGGCGTAAATTACGGCACAAATCTTCCGAACGGAACGCCGATGCTTTCGGATAATGTCGTTGTTGTTCTGAATATCGAAGCAAATATGCCTGCTCCGGCTACGACAAAATAAAACAAAGAAAATTTGCCCACGAAACACACGAAAAGATGTTTGTATTACTCTTCGTGTGTTTTGTGGGCAATAAATTTAAGCCGCTAATTTCAATTCCATTTGTTTGCCCGCTTTTTTCTGACGTTTTGCTTCCATTGATTTGACATTATCAACTAGCGGTCGGCTGAGTTTATCAATCAACCACAAACGATAAACTTCCGCTTCTTCGAGTTTGCCCGTCCAACGGGCGCGGTCGAGCATTGTCAGAGCCATTTCGAGTGCGTGATGCTGTCCGGCACGGTCTTGCCCGCGTTCAAAATAACGGTAAGCCTGTTCGAGGCTTTGCACGCTTCGACGCGATGTTTCGACATCTTTGAACCCCAACTTTCCGCGAAAATGACGCGAATAAACATTCATCGGATAATTTGTCGAAGTATATAAATCGAAATAGTTATCAATCAATCCGGCTTGATGCAATACCGAACCGACATAGCTCGGTTTCGCGCCCGAAATTGCCGCGATTGATTCGATTTCCGTTGTGCCGTTTGCAAACAACGAAAGAATCATTTCCTTCTTGCTCCGAACTGTTTCTTTTTGATTAAATTCTAAAACTTTTGTATTCATTTATTTGCTCCTCTTTCTTGATTGATTAGATGTATTATCTATGAAACAAGTTGCAAGTTAAGATTAACTTTTTTCAACGCAAAAGTAAAGCAAAATATGTTATTTTGCAACGGTTTAGCTATCTCTTTTAGTTTGAGTTTTTAGATGTTGGAATTTAAAGAAAAAGGCGAATATTAAAAGAAGAAACGCGGGTGAAAATCAATCAACTCTTGAATTTTTTTAGTCCAATCAACTGCACCGCGCAAAGCCATAAAAAACGCGGATTTAGAATCAAATATCTGCGCCAAAGCCTTCGCGGTTCTTGCGTCAAACGAAACAGCCATTCAAGCCCTAATTTTCCCAACCATTCGGGCGATTCTTTGACATTTCCGGCATAAAAATCGAACGACGCGCCGACTCCGAGCATTACGGATTGCAATTTTTCTTTGTGCGCTGACATCCAATTTTCCTGTTTCGGACAACCTAAGCCCATAAACAAAATATCAGGTTTTGCGCGGTTTATTTCTGCCGTAATTTCCGCGTCTTCCGCATCGGTCAAAGCGCGAAATGGCGGCGAAAGCGTATAAGCGATTTTCAAGTTCGGCAAATCTTTTTTCGCCCGCACTTGAATTTCGTCAATGACTTCTTGTTTGCCACCGTAAAATCCGACGGACAAATCATTTTTTGCTGCAAAATCGAGCAAACTTATCATCAAATCGTTTGCACGCACACGCGAAGCGGATTTTTTGCCTTGAATTTTTTGCATCCAAACAATCGGCATTCCGTCCGTAACAATCAAGTCTGCGCCGTTGACTTTTTTGCCAAATTCCGTGTCATCGTGAGATTCCATAACCATATGCACGGTTGAAAAACAGACATAACCGCCGCGTTTTTCGTGCACTAATTCAACGATTTTTGCAATCGCCGAATCGTGCGTAACGACATCGGGGAAAAGACTGACGACGCGGACGCGATTTGATTTTTCGATTTTTTCCATATCGCTATTTCTGTGAAATTTCTGTATAAATATTCTCTAATTTTTTGATGTAATCCTTTAAATTAAATTTTTCTTCGACCATTTTTCGGGCATTTTGGCGGATTTTTTCTAAATTATTTTTACCCGACAGAATATATTCCAATTTGTTAATTAATTGCGTAGTATTTTTCGGCTTGATTAAAAAACCGTTAAAATTATCTTTGACAACTGCGCCGATTGAAGCCATTTCGGAAACAACGACGATATTTGCTGCCGCCATTGCTTCGAGCATTGCCATCGGCAAACCTTCGCCGTAACGCGAAGGAAGCAAAAAAATATCACTTTCGGCGAGTTCTTTTTGTTTTATTTCGCCGGAAATTATTCCGCCGAAATAAAATTTTTCACCAAGAACTTTTTTCATTGTATCTACAAAATAATCTTGCATTTCACCTGCACCGAAAGCGCGAAAAGTAAAATCATAATTATCCGTTTTTAAGATGGAAACAACCTCTATTATTTCATTCAAGCCTTTCGATTCATTTAGACGACCGAGAAAAATTAACGAATTTTTCTTCTTTAACGCGGGCAAAAAATCTTCGACTGCTATCGCATTTTCCAAAACTTTGATGTTGAGACCGTTCCAGAGATTTTCGAGAATTTGTTTCTCAAGTTTACTCAAAACAACAATAATATCTGATGATCGCAGCATTTTTTCGGCGAT
>CALMEH010000875.1 GCA_937863115.1 uncultured Acidobacteriota bacterium | reverse complement strand
CGTGTGAGCGACATTTCGCAAGCCTTGAACACTTTGGTTGCCGGGCAAGAGGCGACAACTTTTAATCAGGGAAATGAACAATACGAAGTCCGCGTTCGGGCGATTAACAATTTCAGAACCGATGTCGAAGGCTTAAATCGGATGATTGTGCCGTCGTCAAAAGTCGGTTGGGTAACGCTCGACAGATTAGTCAAAGTTAAAGAAGGAACTGGACCGAGTTCGGTTGAACGCACGAATCGCCAACGTCAGGTTACGCTTTTGGCAAACACGAAACCGGGCGGTTCGGCGGCAAATATTACGGCGGAGATTGACCGATACGTTAAAGAATTGAACATTCCCGCAGGTTATACGACCGGCTACGTCGGGCAATCGAAGGAAATGGGCAAAGCCGGATTTTATTTTCTGCTGGCGTTCGGGCTGTCATTTATTTTTATGTATATCGTTCTCGCCGCGCAATTTGAATCGTTCATTCACCCGATTACGATTTTGCTGACACTGCCGCTTTCGATTCCGTTTGGTATCGTTTCGCTTTTGATTGCGGGGCAAACCGTGAATATTTTTTCAGGTTTGGGATTATTGCTTTTGTTCGGCGTGGTTAAGAAAAACGCGATTTTGCAGATTGACCATACGAACGGCTTGCGGGAAAAAGGAATGTCGCGCTATGACGCAATTATTCAAGGAAACCGCGACCGTCTGCGTCCGATTTTGATGACGACAATCGCGCTTGTTGCGGGAATGATTCCGCTCGTCGTCGGCACAGGCGCGGGTGCGGGAACAAACCGTTCGATTGGCGTTCTCGTCGTCGGCGGACAAACTTTGTGTTTACTTCTGACACTTTTGGCAGTTCCCGTGTTTTATTCGATTTTCGACGACATCAGCGAATTTAATATTTTCCGCCGAATGAATAATCTGTTATCCAGAATTTTCGGCGGTCTGAAACGCAAGGCGGCAACGGCGGCAAGTTCGATTATTGGGAAGAATTAAAGTTCGGAGTCCCGTCTTTAGGCGGCAAACCGCCAGCGAAGCATCGCGGTTTTTGCTCCGATTACAATTAAAGTTTATCAACGCCAAGCAACTGCACCGCTTCGCTGGCAGTTGCGCCGCCTAAAGGCGGGACTCCGAACGATTTAATGATGAAAAAAGATACTCCAAACGTAATCGCGCCGCCGCCATTGATATTTTTGAGCGGTTTGTTGCTCGGCGGAATTATCGCGTGGTTTCAACCGTTTCCGATTTTGCCGAAAACAATTTCGATTGTTTTGGGAGTTTTGTTAATTGTGGCGGGAATTGGCGCGATTGTGATGATTTGGAAACAAATGCACGCAGCGAAAACGAATATCGAACCTTGGAAACCGACAACAAAAATTCTTGACACAGGATTTTATGGTTATTCACGCAATCCGATTTATGTGGCAATGATCTTTATTTATCTCGGCGCAAGTTGTTTGTTTAATTCGATTTGGTTTCTGCCGTTTTTGCCTTTGTGTTTATTGACAATTCATTTCGGCGTAATTTTGCGCGAGGAAAAATATCTCGAAGGCAAATTCGGCGAAGATTATTTGAATTATAAATCAAAAGTGAGGCGTTGGATATGAACTTAGCCGTTAAAATTGCGCTTTTGGCTTCGGGTTTGTTTCTTTTGAGCGGAATGCTCACGGGCGTTTGGAAATACGCCAAAATTATGAGTTCGCCCGAACATTGCGCTCCGGTTTATGTTGACATCGCGCATCGAGCTTCGTTCTTTTACAGTTTTGCGAGTTTGGTAATTGCCAAACTCCTCGAATTTTCGCCGTTTTCGTCGAATGTTCAGATTTTGATTGTCACTTTTCCGCTCGCATATTTTGTGCTGACGGTTATCGGTTACATCAAAGAAGGTTTTTTTAATCGCACGGAAAATATGTTTGCGGAGCGAAATTTTATTACGACGTGGTTTATGTATGGTTTAATCGCAGGCGAAATCGGCGGACTTTTATTGATTTTGGGCGGATTTATTTATACGCAGTTTTTATAAAAGGGCTTTGGTCTTTGGTTTTTGGGATGTGGAATTTTCCGAAGCCCAAAGCCCAAAAATTAAAAAACAAAACAGCTTTATGAAAAAGCATTTATACATATTAATTTCAGTTTTATTTCTTACGAATTTCATATACGGGCAGGACGCAACACCTACGCCTACACCATCGCCGACGGCAGTTGAAAAGTTGGAAAATGTGCCGCAAATTGCGCCGAATTTTGAATCTGATAAAAAAGATTTGCCCGATTTGGGGCTTGTCGGCGTTGATATGACACAGCAAAAACCTCTGACTTTGAAGGAAGCAATTACGCTTGCGCTCGAAAATAACAAGGACATTGAGGTTACACGCCAAAATGTGCGGATTGCCGAATTTGATTTGCAATCTTTGCGCGGCGTTTATGAACTGCGACTTTCGGGGCAGACATTTTACGAACGCGCGACCGTGCCGAACACCTCGATTTTCAGCACGAATCGCACGACAACGACCGGAAACTTGGGCGGAAATGTCGCTCTGCAAGGTTTCATTCCGAAATACGGCACGATTTTAAGCGGGAATTTTACAAATAATCGCGTTGCCTCTGACAATTCGATTTCGATTTTATCGCCGCAATATAATTCGAGTTTGACTTTAAATATTACGCAACCGCTTTTTCGCGGACGAAATTTTGACCAAAATCGGCGCAACATCGAAATTTCCAAACGCAATCTTTCGCTGACTGATACACAGTTTCGCCAGCGCACCATTGAAGTTATCACAAACGTCCAACGCGCTTATTGGGATTTGGCATTTGCGCTCAGAAACTTACAAGTTCAGCGCGACGGCGTGCGCGACGCAAAGGAGCAACTTGCTCATAACAAACGACTTGTCGAAGAAGGAAGTCTTGCACCGATTGATATTGTCGCCGCCGAAACACAGGTTGCAGTCATCGAACAAAATGTTTATGAAGCACTCGAAAACGTCAATCGTGCGTCAAACATTTTGAAAAATCTGATTTCCGTGAATCGCAATGATTCGATTTGGAGCGAATCAATCGTGCCGACCGATTCCGTTGAACTCGAAACGCCGAAAACGACTTTACCTGAAGCACTTGAGCTAGCTTTAAAAAATCGCCCCGAAATCGAAGTCAACGAAACGCAAAAAGAGATAAATTCAATCGAACAGAGATTTTACCGCGAACAAAACAAACCGCAGATTGATTTAATCGCAACCTACGGTTCGGCGGGCATCGGAGGAAGTCAAAACTCAAATTTCCGCAGTCCGTTTTCGGTAACTTGTAATCCGCAATCCGTTGATTATCAAACTTGTCTTCAACAGCAGCAATTACAGATTCAACAACAACAATCATTTCTTCAACAAATCGGTGGCGCAGGCACGACGTTTACTGATATTTTAGCTAATCGTTATCCGACTTTTCGCGTTGGCGTGCAGTTTAATCTGCCGCTTTTCGGAGACAAAACCTCGCAAGCGCAACTCGGTAAAACGCTCGTTCAAAGCGATCAAATTAAAACTCAACGCGCCCAACTCGAACAATCAATTCAAGTTGATGTAAGAAACGCTTTGCAATCCGTTCGCACAGCTGAAGCGCGTCTGCGTTCGGCAATCATTGCGCGTGAAAACACGCTGAAACAATACGAATCCGAGCAAAGAAAATTAGACGCAGGGCAATCGGACATCTACAAAGTTCTCGAACGCCAAACCGCATACATCAATGCGCGAAGCAACGAACTCCGCGCTCAAACCGAACTAAATAAAGCGATTGCTGATTTGCAAAGAGCGACAGGGAATTCGCTCAAAGCAAACAATGTCGAAGCGAGATTGAGATAGAATGGAGCGCGGATGGCTCGTCCGCAAGTAAAATGTCTTTTCTACACACGTGGACGAGCCGTCCGCGCTCCGTTTGCATTCGGGTATTGTTTGACTTATTATAAGCTCAAATATTTTGGGCTTAATTTTGTATGATTTTTGGAGGAATTTCAGATATGTTTCGGTTTTTAACTAATAAAAAATTCAGTTTGAAAACAATTTCTTTGGCTTTGTCAGTAGCATTTATGGTTTCAATTGCTGCGCCTGTGGCAAAAGCGGATATGAACGGGCGTGAGCTTTTGAGCATTACGCGTGTCGCACACGGCGGAGCGGATTACGCCGGATTGCAATTTGCTACGATGAAATCAACGGGTTTCGTTAATGTTGCGCCGCTTGCCGGTGTCGGACTCGGCACGGGCGGGGCAGCTTCCACCGTTGAGGTAAAACTCAATTTGACGGATTACCAAGACAAAGATTCACGCCGCAGACTCGACGTAACGCCGACTGCGGGCGGAATGATGGCTGGACAAACTTATCTCGTTTGGACAGGCAATGTCGGCGGCGGAATGTATATGGGCAACGAATTTCGCATCAGCGAAGCGGCAGCTTCGCGGCATTGGGGGTTGATGGGATTCAGCACTTTGAATCGTGCGATTGAAGGTCAGCTTAAAACCGATCGACTCAGCGACCAAGGCGAAAATTATGTCATCGAAGTCAAATTTAACAAAGAAGATTCGCTTCGTTATTGGATCAACAAAGACACGTTTTTAATCAGCCGCGTCGTTTCTTACTATAACGGCAAAGTTTTAGTCGAAGAAGACCGTAGCGATTATCGTCGCGCAAATTGTATGTCGCTACCTTTTCGCATCGTTACCAAAGTCAACGGTCAACGTCTTGCAGATTTGACGATTGACAGCTATGACCTGAAAACGGAAGTGCCGACCGCGAAATTTACGATGAAATAATGATTTGATAAAACGCAAAAAGCGGCTAGAAGCAATATTGCTTCATAGCCGCTTTTTTCAATTTCTTTTTCTCGCTTGAGACTGAACCGCCGTAATTGCTACGGCATCAACAATATCGTTGGCTTTGCAACCTCGTGAAAGGTCATTGCAAGGTTTGTCCAAGCCTTGAAGAATCGGTCCGATTGCCGTGCCGCCGGTTAATCTTTCGGTTAATTTGTAGGCGATATTTCCGGCGTTTAAATCTGGAAAAATCAAAACATTTGCTTTCCCTGCAACGCTTGAACCTTGTGCTTTTGATTCGGCAACAGACGGAATTAAAGCGGCATCAGCTTGCAATTCGCCGTCAATTTCCAAATCAGGAACGCGGGCGCGGACGGTTTTTACGGCTTCGATAATTTTGTCCAGAGATTTATGTTTCGCGCTTCCTTTGGTTGAAAACGAAAGCATTGCAACTTTTGGCTCAACACCAAGCAAAGCGCGACAAGAATCGGCGGAAGCCATTGCAATTTCAGCAAGTTCGCCCGCGTCGGGGGCAATAATTACACCGCAATCGGCATAGATCATTGCGCCGTTTGCGCCGAATTTTTTGTCCGGCACGACCATCAAAAAGAAAGACGAAACGATTTTAAATCCCGCACGAACGCCAATACATCGAAGCGCGGCGGCGACCGTGTGCGCGGTTGTATTCGTTGCGCCGGCGACAGAACCGTCGGCTTTGCCAAGTTTTACCAGCAAATTTCCGTAATAAAGCGAATCTTTCACGGTTTGTTCGGCTTCTTCGAGCGTTACACCTTTTGCGCGGCGTAATTCGTGATAAAACTGTGCGATTTTACCGAAATCGTTTGATTTTCGATGGTCTAAAATCTCCACGCCGTTTAAATTCGCGCTTGCTTCACGCGCCGCTTCGCGCACTTTTTCTTCGTTGCCGATAACCGTAACTTTAGCAATTTTATCTTTTACGCAAATTTCCGCCGCTTTTACAGTGCGTGCATCTTCGCCTTCGGGCAAGATTATGTGCTGAATATTTTTGGCGGCTTTTTGTCTGATGGTTTCGAGTATCATATTTCATTTATCATTCAACATTTATCATTTATCTGATTTATCTAATTGCTTGGACATTCGACTTCTTTACGAAATTGCCGATTGATAAATGTGGAAAGTTCAAAATAAATGATAAATGATAAATGATAAATGATAAATGCCGTGCAACTTTTTCAGATAAAACTTGCTCAAACGTCTGCTATTTTCTAAACTGAATTTACAGAAATAAGGAGCGATGAGTAAAATGACAAAACCGCAACAAGTTAGAGAAACGAAACCGACACGCAAGGAAAAAGGCGAATTGAAAAGCCGTATGAGCAATTTTTTGATGTTTTTGCCGAATATGTTTATGCTTCTTGGCAGACTTATCAAAGACAGTCGCGTGCCAATTGCCGAAAAAACACTCTTCGCGGCGGCGATCGTTTATGTCATAATGCCGCTCGATTTTATTCCCGATATTCTCCCGTTTTTCGGGCAAGTTGACGATTTATATTTGGTCGCTTTGACGCTTTTGCGTTTGATAAATCGAACTGATGAAACCGTTATCCGCGAACATTGGTCGGGCGGCGGCGATGTTGTTAAACTTGCTGATTCAATCGCCGGAATTGCGCCGATGCTTTTGCCGAAAAGAGTTACGCGCGTGCTTACATCAAAAGTCGAACTCGCGCCCGCCGCAAAAATTTTGAATTCGATTAAAGATAAAAGAGAAGCCGTGATGATTGAAATTCCGCAGGACGAGAAAGCTATCGGCAAATAATTTATTTGCGAAAGAATTTTTTGTAATTAAAAAGAAAAAGTCCAAACGGTTCAAGTCCTTGTTTTTCGGCAGATTGATGATGTTTTTGATGTGCAGCGCGGATTGTCAGAAGAATTTTATTTTTTGATTTGAACGGTAAAAATCTTCGATGCGTAAAAAAGTCGTGTGCGATAAAATAGACGAATCCGTAAATCGCTACGCCCAAACCGAGCGGAAAAGCGATTGATTCGAGCAGAGGTTTTTCCGCAAAAATCATCGGAAAAATCGCGCCGCACGAAAACACGAGCGTAAAAATATCATTCGCTTCAAATGCGCCTTTCCGCGTAACGTGATGCGTTTCGTGAATGCGCCAAAAAATGCCGTGAAAAAGCCATCGGTGAACGGCGTAGGAAAAAAATTCCATCATCACGAAGCCGAAAATTGTTAAGCCGATAAATTTCATAACAAACATTAAAATTATAAACCGAACAAGTTATATTTAAAGTAAAAAAGGTTTAAGATTTCAAAAATATCGAAACCGATTTATAATTTTCGGAGAATAATCAACCGATGACACATTACGAATTTACAACCGTCTGGCTTTTCGACGCGCCTATCGAGCGTGTTTGGAACGAAATCGAGCATTCGGAAAATTGGAGCGAATGGTGGCGCGGCGTTCTTAAAGTTGAAGAATTAAAAGCCGGAAACACCGACGGAATCGGCAAAACACTCCGCACGACTTGGAAAAGCGCATTGCCGTATAAACTAATTTTCGATTCGGAAGTTGTGCGCGTCGAAAAACTGAAACTCATCGAAATCCGCGCTTTCGGCGAACTCGAAGGCGCGGGAATCTGGACATTTACGGCGGAAAACGAAAACAAAACGCACGTTCGATACGATTGGAAAGTCAGAACGACAAAATCTTGGATGAATTTCTTTGCGCCGATTGCAAAACCGTTTTTCAAATGGAATCACGACACGATTATGAATTGGGGCGGCGAAGGCTTGGCTAAAAAGTTGAACTGCAAATTGCTTGAATCGAAAGAAAAGTAGCCACGAACAAACACGAAAGAACACGAAAAAAATAGAATTAATTTCGTGTCTTTTCGTGTTTGTTCGTGGCTAAAAAATCTTAATCAACTAATTCAGGAATCGCCGGACGCGCTTTCGGTTGCGGGATTTCTACCGTTTCCGGCACTTGCATCGGGCTATTTTCGCGCAAATCTAGGTATAATCTGCGGCTCAAAATCTTTTCGGGAAAATGCGCCAAACGCATCAGCGGATATTTCATCTGTTTGCCGAAAAGCCGTCTGCCCATCATATAGTAATAAATCGGAATGCCGACATTAAAACGTCTCTGAAACGCCGGATCGCTGCGGTAAAAATCAATATTGTAACGCCACGCCGTAAAGAAAAATTCCCATTGCAATTCGGTCATTTTTGCGAGTTTTGCGCTTTCGCTCGATTCCATTCGCGTATCTTCGAGCGGCACAAAAAGCGTCGGCATTACCACCCATTTTGCGTCTTTGAGCGCGTGGAGCAAATCGAGCGATTTTTTCGTGTCTTCTTCCGTTTCGCCCGGCAAACCGATGATAAATGTCGCAAACGGAAACCAGTTATGCTTGTTCATCAACTCCATTCCTTTGAGAACGACATCGTGCCATTGTTCGGCTTTATACGGATACGCTTTGCCTTTCATAAATTGATTAAAAAGGCGCGGACTTCCGGTTTCGAGTCCGACAAAAAGACTCGCATAACGCTTGTCGTGCTGCGAGGAAGCCGGATGTTGATGGGTTGAAAAATCAACCGCGTAGGGCGAAAGTTCTTCCAATAATTCGGGATTGCGGACAATCGGCGAAATCGTGCCGTGCGTCAACATTATATGTTTCACGCCGTCAACCTCGGTGATTGATTTAAGAAGTTTTTTGAGCGCGGGAACATTTGTGTCAAATTTCGCACCTTGTTCGTATAAAAAAATGTCTTCGGTTGTAACGGTTATCGTATCTGCGCCGCCCGCAACCTGTGTCCGCACATTGTCCAAAATATGTTTGAGCGGCAAACTTCGCCCTTTTCTGAGAGCAATCGAACAAAATTGACAACCGCGCCCGCAACCGCGTGTAATCTCGACGACACCGAAAGTCGAACGATTTTTCGTCGTCGGAATATCTTCCATTTTCGGCGATTTTCCTTCAACTTTTCGCGGCAAACTTTCGCCCCGCACGGCGCGTTCAAATAAATCCAAAATCAAATCTTCCGCTTCGCCTTCGACGATGCAATCAATGCCCCATTCGTCTTGCAAATTTTTCTTTTCAATCTGCCACGAACCCGGACCACCAACCAAAACTTTCAGATGATTTTTATGCTTCTTAATCGTTTCGTGTGTAATCAGACGCTTAAATTCGGCGGCGTTAATCGGTTCGGCTGTTCTGCCGTAAAAATTGACATAAACATCGGTCGCAAAAGTAATTCCGAGCGGATTGTGCGCGTGAATTCCGACAACCTTTGTATCTTCGCCGACAAATAAATCGAGCTGGTCTGGATAGCAAACGACAACATCTTCGGGCGCAAATTTCTCCAAAAGAATTGATTCGACAACGCGCAAACCGTTTGGCACGGCAACGGCTTGACCATCGTCACGGACTTCGTTTTGCCAATTGGCATCAACCATATAAAACGGAAACCTTGTGTATTTAGAAGGCAAAGTGCCAAGAAGCATCTGTCGCCAAGTGCTTCGGAGATATTCGGAAGATTCTGATGTGCTTGCCGCCAAAACGATTTTTTTTCCGCGATTATTCATATACTGGGGTTTTTTGCGATGTTATGAAAATAGGTTTAAGTTGTTGATTTATTGTATTAGAAAAATATTTGTAAGACAAATTTCACATTTAGTTGAAAACTTTTCCAAGCGTTTCATCAAACCAGTTGTTAATCGCCGGAGCAAAGATTTCGGGCGGCGGAACATGACCGCTTTCAACAATCAAAATGCGTTTCGGTTCGCGTAGAAGATTAAAAATCGGCTCGCTTTCGGTTTTCAAAGGATGCGCTTCGTCGTAACGACCTTTCAAAATCAGTTTCGGCGAAGAGATATGCGGTGCAAAATTAACAATTTTGGTTTCCTCAATCCACTTTGACCACGCCGGACGCATTCCAAATCCGACAAATGCCGCGCCACGATAACGCTTTTCAATTGCCGTCAAAATTAAACCTTGATTCGCGCCGCCGCTCAAACCGAGAAATGCAATTTTGCTTGCGTCAATTTCGCTTCGTGTTTCGAGATAATCGAGTCCGCGCCGCCAATCCGTAACGCGGTTCACCATTTCTTTGCGAAATTCAACGGTCGTTCCGTCAGGCGATTTATAATCTGAAGCCTTCGGTCGCTCATTATAACCTTTGACGACAACCGCAAAAACGGCGCGTCCCGATTTGATAACGGGCGCGAGAAAATCTTCGACCGAATGCGGCAGAGATGAAAATCCGAGCGGCACATCTGCAGCCGGAATCCAATGCACAACTTGCAAAGGTCGTGGCGCATTTTTTGGCAAATATAGATATGCAAACGCTTTTTCACGATTTGCGCCGACAAATGTGATTCTTTCCCGTGTCCAAGAATCGGTTTCAATAGTTTCGACAATTTCGGCTTCGAGCGGCGTTTTGTCGTAAGCGTAATGCACAAGATGATTTTTGAAATCCGCTTCGCTCGAAGTTTTGTATGACGGAATTTCGAGCGGCGGTAAATCTTCCGCGCCCGTAGCAACTTCCGAAAGATTTCTGACAAGCCGAAAACCAATTTTGTCAGAATTATAATCGGGCGGAAAATCGCCGTAATAACCGAATAAATAAGATTTTTCGCCAAATGCGCCGCCGCTCACCAAAACATTTTCGCCACGTTTGTTTAATAGCAATTCTGCCACGTTTCCAGCCATATTCAACGCACCGAATGGACTCGCGCCAAACTCGAAACTTTCAACCGCAACCGTTTCCGAACCGCGAAAATTAGCCAAAAATTCGGTCGAATCCGCATCACGGCTCAAGCCCCAAGGCATCGTGTTGTAACCTTCGTCAAATTTGCCGTCGCGGGCGGCTTTTTCCCATTGAAAAACCGTTGGCAAAGATTTTCCGCGAAACTTTGCATAAGCCGCCGCTTCAAACCAAGTGATGTCGGTTACGGGAAAATTCGCTTTGTTTTCGGGGAAATTTTGATTCGTCCAGCTTCTTGGCGCAGACAATCCGGTGCGGTCTTTGAAATTTTTTACCGCTTCTTCAAACGCAATTTCTTTGCCGTCTTTAACGAATGGCGTTTGCCAAAATTCTTTTTTTGAATATCCGCCAGCCGTGATAAATTCTTTGAATTCAGCATTTGAAACCTCAAATTTATCAATCAAAAAATCGCCGAGTTGGACTGATTTTTCAGTCGGGCGCGTGTAGGAAACGAGTTTGTGTTCGCCCGCCGGAACAAAAATCATCTTGTCTGGAACTTTTTCTTTTTCAATCAATTTCGTCGAAATTTCAATCGGCGGCATCCAAATCAAATCGGTCGTGTAGCTCGGCAATCTGCCTGAAATGCTTCGCGTAAAATTTGCAAAACCTTCTTTTTCAACAAAAAGCAAATATTGTCCGCGAGCGATTTGCTTGTTTTCAATCGGCGTTTCGCCAATAAATTCGCGTTCGGGAAATTTGCCATTTTCGTCGGGCTGAAATCTTTTCAAATAAACTTTCGCGCCTGAAATATCGGTTTTGACCGACAAATTATCCGAAACAAGCGGCATCAATTTTGCCAAATTTTCGTCCGCCGGCAAATATTTCTTCACCTCCGAAGCCAAATCGTAAGCCTCGAAAGTTTTGTCGTCTTTCGCCAATCCTTCAATTTTTTTTATATTTTCCCGCGCCCAATTCAAATTACGATTTTTCACGAAAAACCAACCGCCAATCGCTAAAATTACTACAACAAAACTTGCCAAAGAGATTTTTTTCCAACCGGATTCGGCTTTTTTCGGAGCAAGTTTTTCAAAACTCAAATCGTGGCTTCGGAGTTGTTCTTCAAAACTCAGTTCGCCCTGAAGTTTTCGCAAATCGGCAAGCAAATCTTTCGCGTCTTTGTATCGTTCATCCGGGTTTTTCTGCAAAGTTTTATGAATAATTTCGGCAATCGGTGGCGAAATTTCCGCAAAATTCGGCTCAAAGGACAAAATCGCCGCAAAAGTTTCCGCCAGATTCTCACGATAAAACGGATTTCTGCCCGAAGTTATTTCAAACAAACAAACGCCCAAACTCCAAATATCCGTCCGCCCATCGGTCTTTTTCCCGCGAGCCTGTTCGGGCGACATATACGCGGCAGTTCCCATCACCGTTCCTGATTTGGTCGTTGAACTATGTTCCGTGTTTTCAGCCGTTTTAATGATTTGCTTGGCTAATCCAAAGTCCAAAATCGTAACTTGATTATGTGCGGAAACAATTATGTTTGCAGGTTTTATGTCACGGTGAATGACGTTGTGCGCGTGAGCTTCTGCCAGTGCATCGGCAATTTGAATGGCGATGTCGAGCGTGGGTTTTAAGTCTAATTTTCCTCTTTTCAAACGCGCCGAAAGCGTTTCGCCTTCGGCATATTGCATCACAATAAATTCGCGGTTTTCATTGGTGTCAATCTTATGAATCGCGCAAATGTTTGGATGCGAAAGCGCGGCAGCGGCTTGCGCTTCGCGCCGAAAACGCTTGCTTGCATTTGAAGCCGCAGAAGTGTCAGGCGGCAAAAATTTTATCGCCACAGCGCGTTTCAGTTGCAAATCTTCCGCCAAAAAAACCGCGCCTTGTCCGCCCGCGCCAAGCGGTTTGATGACTCGGTAATCGTCGATTTTATCGCCCGATTTGAAGGGATTTTGTTCTTCGGCAATTATTTCGGCGA
>CALMEH010000874.1 GCA_937863115.1 uncultured Acidobacteriota bacterium | reverse complement strand
CATCCCGATTGGCGGGGCGCGTTCGGCTAAAATGCTTTCGCCCGTAAAAAAAATTCCCGCCGGGACTTTTCCGCCGACGGCGGGAGGAAAAAAAAACAAACCGCCGCAATCGGGCGACAAACCGATTTTAACAAAGGCTTCATTAAACGAAGCGTTTTCCGCCGCAATAATCAAATCGCAAGCCAGCGCAAAATTCGTTCCCGCGCCCGCGCACACGCCTTGCACCGACGCGACAAACGGAATCGGCGTTTCACGAATCAATAAGATTACGTCGTGCAATGCCTTCAAAGGTTCTTCCAAAAATGCTTCGATTCTGCCCTCGCGCTGCCACATCGTTTGCATTTCGCGCAAATCGCCGCCCGAACAAAACGCGCGACCTTCGCCCGTTAAAATCACGGCTCGGGCTTTGTCTTCGATGGCTTTGCTGATTGCCGAAAACAAATCCTTTGTTAATTGTAACGAAAGCGCATTTAACGCTTCGGGACGATTAAATGTAATCGTCGCAACATTTTCATTAAGTTGATATTTAATTGTTTCAAAACTCATAATGTGAAAATGTGAAAATGGGTAAAAGTGAAAAAGTTAGTCGCAACAAATCAACCGGCTTTTTCACTTTTTCAATTTTGCCCTTTTTCACTTTAAGCGAAGCGAACCCGCGATTTGCTTGCTTGATGACATTCCTTGCACAAAACCGTGCGCCCGACTTTCGGTTGAAATGGCACTTGGTCGTGTTTTCCGCAATTATCGCAGACGATTTCAAAGCGCGTTGGCGCATTTTCGCCCTTCGCCGCTTTTTTCGAGCGACATTTCGCGCATCTCTGCGGCGACATCATATTGCGCTGATAAAATGTTTCCTGTTCTTTTTCGGTAAAAATAAAAGTTTCTTTACACTGCACACACGAAATTTCTATGTCCGGCATTTGCTCATCTCTCCTTTCGCTAAATTTTTTGCGGGTGATTTTAGAAATTGTATCATAAAATCAATTTGAAATTTCAAATTTGAAATCTTAAATTGATTTTGCCTGCGAAACATATGAAAGTAACGAAAATTATTTATAAACCTAATTCTTTTTCGTTTTTTTCGTATGTTTCGCAGGCAGTTTTTTTAAAGTCTTGATAATTCGGCAACGTGATTTTTAACGGTTGCGCCCAAAGTTTCGAGATTGTAACCACCTTCGAGCGCGGAAACGATGCGCCCGTTGCAAGTTTCATTTGCCCATTTTTTAATTGTCCGCGTCATCTGCACAAAATCCGCGTCTTGCAGACGTAATTGTCCGAGCGGATCGGTCAGATGAGCGTCAAATCCGGCGGAAATTATTATCAAATCCGGCTTGAATTTGCCGTTAATATCGCCGATTGCGCTTTCAAACATACGCTTTTGGTCGCTCGGTTTCGTGTGCGCTTTGACCGGAACATTCAACGTAAAATCTTTGCCGCGCCCGAAACCGTTTTCGCCGTGCGAACCTGATCCCGGATACCACGGATATTGGTGCATCGAAAAGAAAAACACGCTCGGATCATCATAAAAAATTCCTTGCGTGCCGTTGCCGTGATGCACGTCCCAATCAACAATCGCCACGCGCTCAATTTCCTTGTATTTGTTCTGCGCGTAACGCGCCGCAACCGCAACATTATTAAACAAACAAAATCCCATCGCCGTTTCCGCCGTTGCGTGATGTCCCGGCGGACGCACCGCTACGAAAGCATTTTTCGCTTCATTATTCATCACGGCATCCACGCCGCGACAAACGCCGCCCGCTGCATAAAGCGCGGCATCAAAAGACTTCATCGAAATTGTCGTGTCGGCATCAAGACTGTCCAAACCGTTTTCAAACGCGCCTTCAACACGACGAAAATGCTCCCTCGTATGCGCCGCCTGAATCAACCCTTTTGAAGCCTGTTCGGGTATGATTTCGAGTAAAGAATGGAAAAACTCTTCGTCTGATTTGAGCGCGTTCATCACGGCTTCATAACGCTTCGGCGTTTCGGGGTGTCCGATTCCCGTGTCGTGTTTTTGATAAATCGGATGATGGATAATTGCTGTTTTCATTCGTCAATAATTTGCAAAAATAGATATACCCGCTCTGCGGTCTGTTTCTCTATATTAAAAAGCAATTTTACAAAAAGCCAATAACACTTATCTTTTAAATGATAGTTTTTCTTAATTTTTCTCGCCTTACTTAGACGGAATATAAATTTGTGTTCCCAAATTGATAAAGATTAAGGAGAAATTATTTTATGTTTACAAATCAAAGTTTTAGATACAAAGTGCTGGAATATGCGAAGATAGAGGTTAAATCGCCCGCTCCGCTATCCGAAAAGAGAAAAAAATATTTAGACCTTGTAGATCTAGGTCCGAATGAAAATTATTGCGTTGCCTTCGTTTATTGGTGTTATGAACAAACGGCTAAGTTCTTCGGAACTATTAATCCGATGCTGAAAACAGGCAGGACATCAACTTTATACGCATTTGCGGAAGATCATAATTTGTTTGTCGAACAGCCCGAAATTGGCGATATTTATATCAAACACAATAAAGGACACACCGCATTAATTCTGCATTCAAATTCCGAATACAAAAAGAAGAAAACAAGAACAATCGAGGGCAACACGGCTGTTTACAGAGACTTGGACGGCGACGGCGAAAGAGACGATGAACTTTGGGGATTGTTTGAAAGAAATAAAGACCTCAGCCAAGCTTTTTTTATAAGACTTTAGTTTAGGTCTCAAGACTTCGCGCTATTATTTTATTTTTAGCGCGAAGTCAAACTTAAATAAATGCCGTTTCGTGAAGCAATTCACCTTTCGCAAATCTTTCAAACCTCAAGCACGAAACGTCTAAGAACCTTGCT
>CALMEH010000873.1 GCA_937863115.1 uncultured Acidobacteriota bacterium | reverse complement strand
ATTTAGTATTAGATTCGATTATGCGTCGCGCCCGCGAACTTTCATTCACGCCGTCGTTTGAGTCAACGCAGATTTTACGCGGCAAACTCAAAGAAAACGCAACTGCCATCGGCGCGGCACTTCTTTCCGAGAGTTTGTAAAAAACATCTTTCTAAAATCATAAATGAACAGGCTAGATTTAATTATTCGCAGTCGCCGCGTCGTAATGCCGGATACAGTGCGTCCGGCTTCGCTGCATATTTGTGATGGAATTATTGCCACGCTCGGTGAATGGGATGATGTTTCGGAAGACGTTTCGTTAATTGATGCGGGCGATTCAGTTGTTATGGCGGGACTTGTGGACGCGCACGTTCACGTCAACGAGCCGGGACGAACCGATTGGGAAGGCTTTACGACGGCGACCAAAGGGGCGGCGGCGGGCGGCGTAACGACTCTGGTTGATATGCCGCTCAACAGCATTCCGCCGACTACGACGCTTGCCGGATTTAATGAAAAACTTGCGGCGGCAAGCGGACAATGTTGGATTGACACGGCATTTTGGGGCGGAGTTGTGCCAAACAACACGCCTGAATTAAAACCGCTTTTGGACGCAGGCGTGCGCGGCTTCAAATGTTTTTTGGTGCATTCGGGCGTTGATGAATTTCCGCACGTTACCGAAGAAAATCTGCTCGAAGCAATGCCCGAATTGGCGAGATTAAATTCGGTTTTGCTCGTCCACGCCGAACTTGCCGAACCGATTGAAAAAGCCGCCGAACAATTAAAAGACAAAAATCCAAACGATTATCAAACCTTTCTCAAATCGCGTCCGCGTGAAGCGGAAAATAAAGCGATTGAATTGATGATTAGTCTGTGCCGCGAAACCGGCGCGAGAGTTCACATCGTTCATCATTCTTCTTCGGACGTTTTGCATTTATTGAAATCGGCGAAGGCTGAAGGTTTGCCGCTGACGGTTGAAACTTGTCCGCATTATCTGACATTTGCGGCAGAAGAAATTCCCGATGGCGCGACTCATTTCAAATGCTGTCCGCCGGTGCGCGAGCGCGAGAACCGCGAAAAACTCTGGGACGCGCTCAAAGACGGCACGATTGATATGGTCGTCTCCGACCATTCGCCTTGCACGGCAAATCTGAAATTGATGGAAGAAGGCGATTTTCTCGAAGCGTGGGGCGGCATCGCGGCTTTGCAGTTTTCGCTGCCGGTAATGTGGACAAACTTCCAAAAACGCGGTTTCGGTCTGCGCGAACTGACAAAATGGATGTCCGCCGCACCCGCAAAATTAGCCGGATTAGACAAACGCAAAGGTAAATTGGAAGTCGGTTACGATGCCGACATCGTGATTTTTCAGCCCGAAAAAGAATTTGAAGTTTTAACGGAAAACATTCATTTTAAAAACAAAATCACGCCGTATTCGGGAATGAATTTGCGCGGTGTTGTGGAAACGACTTTCGTGCGCGGTCAAAAAGTTTATGACAAAGGACAGTTTTCAGCTAGTCCGATTGGCAAATTACTGACAAAATAACAAATAGAAATATGGATTTTACTGAATTAATTGATTTAGCTTCCGAAAAATTGGATGGCGCGGTTTTGTTTGCCAATGACGATTTTTTTGCGCCAAAGGAGAATTTGCTAAAGCCGAAGGCGGCGATTTGGATTGAAGGCAAATATACGGATTTGGGCAAATGGATGGACGGTTGGGAAACGCGGCGACGGCGTTCACCGCGGTTAGACGAAAAATTCGATTGGTGCATTATTCGTTTGGGTTTGGCGGGCGTTATTCACGGCGTTGACGTGGACACGAGTTTTTTTCGCGGCAATTTTCCTTCGCATTGTTCGATTGAAGTTTGTGCGTTTGATGGTCAGCCGACGGTTGAAGATTTATCAAATGCGGAATGGACGGAGATTTTGCCTGTTTCGGAATTGGAAGGCGATTCGCACAATCGTTTTGTGATAAATTTTTCAGACAGAGTTACACATTTAAAACTAAAAATTTATCCTGACGGCGGCGTAGCACGTTTGCGCGTTTTTGGTGAAGTTTTGCCGAATTGGGAATTATTAAAACGCCGAAACAGCGAGATTGATTTGGCGGCGGCGGAACACGGCGGGACGGTTTTGACGGCGAGCGATATGTTTTTCGGAAATAAGCATAATCTGATTATGCCCGGACGTGCCGCTGATATGAGCGACGGTTGGGAAAGCAAACGGCGGCGCGGCGAAGGCTACGATTGGTGCATTCTAAAATTAGGAACTGCGGGAACGATTACACGGGTTGAAGTTGATACTTTGTGGTTCAAAGGAAATTATCCAGAAAGTTGTTGGATCGAGGTCGGAGACGGAAATGTTTGGCAGGAACTTTTGCCGGAATCCAAACTTCAAGCGCACACTTTGCACGTTTTTTCAGATGAAATCAAAGATTGCGGCGTGGTAACGCACGTTCGATTTAATATTTTTCCCGATGGCGGCGTGAGTCGTCTGCGGCTTTACGGGAGAATTGCGGATTAGACTGGAGCGCAAGAGTCCCCGCTTGCAATGAGCGCAGAGCGCGAAAAAGCGGAATGAGTTTATTTTATGCAAACGCCTTTACGCCGCTGAAAAACGCGGCGTTTGCAAGCGAGGACGCTTGCGCTCCAGTCATAGTTTTGAATGAATAATGAATTAGAAAAATTAAATCAAGCCTCAAAAGAAATGGCGGAATCTGTTTTTTTGAGTTGTTGCGGTTCGCATCGGTGGGCGCAAAAAATGGCTGAGGTGCGACCTTTTGCGGATGTTTCTGCGTTGCTCCATTGCGCCGAAGAAATTTGGCAAAATCTCGAAACACAAGATTGGCTCGAAGCCTTCGGCGCACATCCAAAAATCGGCGCGAAAAAAGCCGTTCCGCAAGCAACGGCGCAATCGGCTGAATGGTCAAAAGGTGAGCAATCCGCCATAAACACGGCAACTAATTCGGTGCTGACGGAATTAGAAGAATCTAACAATTTGTATGAAAAGAAGTTCGGGTTTATATTTATTGTTTGCGCTACCGGCAAAAGCGCGGCAGAAATGCTCGAAATTTGCCGAAAGCGTTTAAGTAATGATGTTGATAAAGAAATTCGAGTCGCGGCTGAAGAACAAAGCAAAATAACGGAAAAGAAAATAATAACGGCTATCAATCAGAATCCGTATCGCAA
>CALMEH010000872.1 GCA_937863115.1 uncultured Acidobacteriota bacterium | reverse complement strand
AATCGATATAATTTTTGAACGCGCCCGAAATTCCGCCGTTATATTCGGGCGAAGCGATTAAAAAGCCGTCGTGTTCGAGCATTAATTCTTGCAATTTCACGATGTTTTCGGGCAAACCTTCGCTTGCTTCGATGTCGCCATCGTAAATCGGCACGGGAAAATCTTTTAAATCAATAAAAGTAACGTCCGCGCCCGCTTTTCGTGCGCCTTCCGCCGCGATTTTCACGGTCTTTTTATTTAGCGAATCTTTTCGCAAACTTCCGGCAAATGCCAATATTTTCGGTTGATATGTCATAATAATTTCAGATTTCAGATTCCAAACTCCAAATTTTATTTTCAACGCAAAGGCGCAAAGACGCAAAGACGCAAAGGAAGAAAATTATAAAAACTTTGCGCCTTCGCGTCTTTGTGCCTTTGCGTTAAAATAATGCCTTAATGATTAAATCTTTCAAAAATATCGCACCGACAATTCACGAAACGGCGTTTATCGCGGAAAATGCAGTAATCATCGGCGATGTCGAAATTGCTGAAAATGCCAGCGTTTGGTATGGCTGTGTGTTGCGCGGCGACGTAAATTTTATTCGCATCGGAGCGCGGACGAACATTCAAGATATGACAATGATTCACGTTTCGCGCGGTGCGGATTTTCCGACGATTGTTGAAGCAGACGTAACCGTCGGACATCGCGTAACGCTTCACGGCTGTTATGTCGAAAGCGGTTGTTTAATAGGAATCGGCGCAACAATTTTGGACGGCGCACGAATCGGCGCAAATTCTTTAATTGCGGCGGGAAGTTTGGTTACGCCGGATACGATAATTCCGCCGAATTCATTTGTTTTAGGTGCGCCCGCAAAAGTCAAACGCGTATTAACGGATGAAGAAATCGCCAAAATCCGCGAAAATTGTCGAAATTATGTAACCTTGAGCGAGATTTATCAAAAAAATATTCGTTAATTTTGTGCAAATACGTTAAACTTTTGCTCAATTTATGAAAAAAATAATTTCGGCTGTTTTCATTACAATCTTTTTTTGTCTGACGGTTTTTGCTCAAGATGACGCGGAAACGGGGAAAAATGAATTTATGCTGTGGGGCGGATTTTCGCCCGATTCGACATCGAGTTTGATTGGCAGAACGGATAATGCGCGGTTTGGAATTGTCGCTTTTCGATATGCGCGGCGATTTAACAATAATGACACGGTGAATTTGAAATACACAGTTGACGCTGTGCCGCTTGCGGTTATGAATTATCCCGACTTTAGAGTTTCGGGTTCGCCGATTCAGGTGCAAAGAGTTCGTGAAACGCGCCGTGCGTTCGGCATTGCGCCGCTCGGACTTCAAGTAAATTTCCGTCCGCGCAATAAATATCAGCCGTTTGTCGGCGTAAGCGGCGGACTGCTTTATTTCAATAAAACAACGCCGAATTTTGTCGGCACGCGCTTTAATTTTACCGCAGATGTCGGTGGCGGTTTGGAGATAAAATTAAAGAAAAAACGCGCTCTGACAATCGGTTACAAATATTATCACATCTCAAACGGCGACCGCGGGATAGAAAATCCCGGTTTCGACCACAATATTTTTTATATCGGCTACACTTTTTTTTCAAGATAAAATTATGCGTTGCGATTGGGCAAAAAACGATTTGGCGATTCAATATCACGACACCGAATGGGGCGTTCCGCTTCACGATGACCGAAGATTATTTGAATTTTTGATTCTCGAAGGCGCACAAGCAGGTTTGAGTTGGGACACGATTTTGCGAAAACGTGAGAATTACCGTGAAGCCTTTGATAATTTCGATGCGGAAAAAATCGCGCTTTATGACGAAAAGAAATGTGCGGAATTATTGCAAAACGAAGGAATTATCCGCAATCGTCTGAAAATTGCTTCGGCAGTTCGTAACGCAAAATGTTATCTGGAAATTGTTGAAGAATTCGGCAGTTTCGATAAATATATTTGGAGTTTTGTTGACGGAAAAACGATTGATAACGCTTTGGAAAATTCAAAACAAATTCCCGTAAAAACCGCAATTTCCGACGCAATGAGCAAAGATTTAAAAAAACGCGGCTATAATTTTGTCGGCTCAACGATTATGTATGCTTTTATGCAGGCAACAGGAATGGTCAACGATCATTTGACGAGTTGTTTTCGGTATCAAGAAGTTCTAAAAATATATGAAAAAAAAGTATAAAGTTGTTATTGAGAATGACTCTGAGAAATTTAAAACATTGATGCTTGAACCTTGGGGAGAAGATTATGGAATGATGTCAAAGGACGTTTTTGAAATTATCGAGGAAGAAGAAATTGAAGATATTTATTTTCATATTCAATTTGGAGAAAAATATATAACGGTTTATGTTGAAGGAACAAGTAACTCATATCCAAGGATTTATCAAAATGGGAAAGAATTAGATTGCGGATACAATAGAATTGATTAATGAAAATATTAATTCACATCGGCGGAATTTATTGTTTAACCTTTGCGATTTTTCATTTGGCGTTTTGGAAGTTGTTTGATTGGAAAAATGATTTGCCGAAATTAAAATCGGTCAATCGCGGTGTAATTCAGGTTTTGAATTTGCGTCTAACTTATGTGTTTATTGTGGTTGCGTTTATTTCATTTTTCTTTGCGGATGATTTAATAAATACGAAATTGGGAAACGTGATTTTAGCTTCGATTTCAATATTTGCTTTTATGCGGGCGATCGAGCAACTGATTTTTTGGAAAATCGAAAAAATCGGCATTGCGTTTTTCTTTATTTTTCTAATCGGAGCAGGAATTTTTGCCGTTCCGCTTTTCGCAAAGTAAATTATGTCTGAAAGATTTGTTCAAATAATCTTGGTAATTGTCGGAGTAATTAATGTTTTGCCGATAATGGTTTTTTTTGATTCAACCAAAACCGCGAAACTTTACGGCGTGCCGATCGAAGGTGAAAATTTGACGATTTTAATGCGGCATCGCGGCGTTTTACTTTCGTTGGTCGGCATTGCTTTGATTACGGCGGCGTTCAAAAAGGAATACAGAATTTTGGCGACTTTGCTCGCTTTAATCAGCAAAATAGCCTTTATTTTTCTGACATTTACAACGTCAAATCATACGGCGGAAATCGGTCAAGTTGCTTTGATTGATGTTGGCGCGATTTTTCTGTTGCTAATTGTTTTAGGTCTGCATTTTTACAAAAAATAAATTTATGGATTATCCGATCACATCGGCAATCAGAGTGTTACGCCAACACAAAATTTCATTTGAACCGCATATTTTCGATTATGTCGAGAAAGGCGGAACGAAACATTCTTCGCAAATTTTGAGCGTTGAAGAACACGCCGTAATTAAAACTTTAATTTTTGAAACTAATGAAAAGAAACCGCTTATCGTGTTAATGCACGGCGATTTGCAAGTTTCGACGAAAGAACTTGCGCGAATAATTAAAGTCAAAACTGTTTCGCCTGTTGCGCCCGAAAAAGCCAATAAATTGACAGGTTATTTGTTTGGCGGAACTTCGCCTTTTGGGATAAAAACGAAAATGCCGATTTATGTTGAAAAAACAATTTTCGATTTGGACAAAATCTATATTAACGGCGGCAAACGCGGATTTTTAGTGGCGATGGAGCCGGAAAATTTGCGCGAAGTGTTGCAGATTCAAGAAGTTACAGTTGGAATAAAACAGGTTTAGCCGCGGATTTCGCGGATAACGCGGATTTTTTCTTTTTTCTATTGCTAATCTTGAGTTTCAGTTTTATCAGTGAAATCCACGGCTAAATTTCTTTTTTTTCAGTCTGCTATTTCAAACAATTTAATTCTCACAATCGCAAAAATCTCAAAATCGTTGTAAATTATTCTCACAGCAATAGACAGTAAAAAATTCCCCCGAATAATAAAAATGGAACACGAAAATCATCATCAAAATCTTGATAAAGTTAGCTTTGCGGGACTTTTAATCGCGCTCGGCATTGTTTTTGGAGACATCGGAACTTCGCCGCTTTACGTTTTTTCGGCGATTGTCGGAACGCGCAAAATCGATCCGGTATTAATTTTGGGCGGATTTTCGGCGGTCTTTTGGACACTGACTTTGCAGACTTCGCTGAAATACGTTTTATTTGTGCTAAGTGCTGATAACAAAGGCGAAGGCGGCGTTTTTTCGCTCTATAATCTAGTTAAGCGTTACTCGGGAAAATGGATAATGTTTCCGACGCTTTTGGGCGGAAGTTTTATTCTTGCTGAAGGAATTATTACGCCGCCGATTTCGGTTTCGTCCGCCATCGAAGGTTTGCGAATTTACTCGCCCGATTTGCCGACAATTCCGATTGTGATCGGGATTTTGGTAATGATTTTTGTCGCGCAACAATTCGGAACGCAAGCTATCGGAAAATTATTCGGTCCGGTGATGATGGGTTGGTTCACGTTTATTGCCGCGATGGGATTGATGTCTTTTGTGCAGGATTTATCGGTGTTGAAAGCCTTAAATCCTTATTACGCATATAAACTTCTCGCCGAATATCCGCACGGATTTTTATTGCTCGGCGCAGTTTTTCTTTGCACGACGGGCGCGGAAGCGTTGTATTCGGATATGGGACACGCCGGACGCTCAAATATAAGAATCAGTTGGATTTACGTCAAAATTTGTCTTTTGCTAAATTACGCCGGACAAACCGCTTGGCTTTTGAGCAAATCGGGAACTCAGCTCGAAGGCACGACACCTTTTTACGGAATTGTGCCGCCCGTAATTTTGCCGATTGCCATTATTATCGCAACTTTAGCGGCGATTATTGCTTCGCAAGCCTTGATTTCGGGAAGTTTTACGCTAATTGGCGAAGCGATTCGACTTTCGTTTTGGTCGCGTCAACGCATCGTTTATCCGACAAATTTCAAAGGTCAACTTTATATTCCGCAAGTTAATTGGCTCTTGATGTTCGGTTGTATTTTCATCGTTTTATATTTCAAAGAATCGAAATATATGGAAGCCGCTTACGGACTTTCAGTTTGTTTGACGATGATGATGACGACTTCGCTAATGTTCGTTTTCCTGAAATCGCGCCGATATAATCCGTTTGCTGTCTATGGTTTAACTGCATTATTTCTAACGGTCGAAACAGCTTTTCTCATCGCTAATTTAGAAAAATTCGCACACGGCGGATATGTTACATTTCTCGGCGGATTCATAATTTTTGCGATAATGTGGATTTGGTATAACGGCAGACAACTCCGCAAAAAATTGACGGTTTGGGAAAATACGAAAGAATTTTTCGGGACATTGAAAGAGTTGAGCAACGACAAGACGATTCCGCAACATTCGACGCATTTGGTTTATCTGACGAGTTCGGATTCGCCAAAAAAATTGGAACGTGAAACAGTTGAATCAATTCTTGAAAAAACTCCGAAACGCGCCGATGTTTATTGGTTCGTTCACGTCAAAACGGACGATCAACCGTTCACGACCAAATATAAAGTTGATACGATTGCCAAAGAAGACGTTTATTTTCTTACATTTACGCTCGGCTTCCGAATTGAGCCGCGCATCAATTATTTCTTTGAATTGGCATTGGAAGATTTAGTAAAAAACAACGAAGTCGAGATGACCAGCCGCCATCCGGCATTGAAAAAATACAATATTCGCGGTGATGTTCGCTTCGTTTTATTGCGTTCGTTCTTGAGCTACGAAAACGATTTGCCGTTCAAACAAAATTTCATAATGCGTTTTTACTACATTTTGCGCCGCTGGTTCAGCATCCGCGAAGATGTCGCCTACGGTTTGGACGCGGATAATGTTGATGTCGAAAATGTATCGGTCGTGGTGGCGAGACCGGAAGAGATTAAGTTGGAAAGGATTGATTAAAATGAGTGAGAAAGATTTAATCGAAAAAGTTGAACGGAATATCAAAAGTCCAACTATTTCAACGGATACAGGACTAGCAGCGGCTCAAGAAATCGGTAAAATCGCCGATGCAGAAAATATAGAGTGGCGTTGGGCGGCGGAATGGCGATGTATCTTTACGGTTCACCACGCTTGACCAAAGACGTTGATATTATCGCTACAAACTACATTTCATTAAAAGCAAATGCGTTGCTAAATTTTGGCGGAAGCAATTACATTATCGAAATCGGCAAATATAAAGTAGCGATTGATTGGATCGTTCGCAACGACGGTTACGCCAAATATTACAAAGCGGCTTTGGTAGACGCGATTTCGATGCCGAAAGGTTACAAACTCATTTCTCCCGAATGGCTATTAATTCTAAAAATGTTCGCCGGCAGACAAAAAGATTATGATGACATCGTGTTTTTGTTGCGACAAAAAGAGTTAGTGTATCGTCCGAAAGTAAAAACAAACATCGTCAAAGTCGCAGGCGAAGATGCTTGGCTCGCAACTTTACCTAACTTTCGGCGTTTGTGTAATCTTGCTGACGGCAAAATTGATGAACCAGACGAATATTACGACCAAGATTAGTTAAAATTACACAAAATTTATTGGCAAAATCGTTTTATTTTGTGTGAATTAATAAAAATAAATAAACATTAACTCATTTTGACTTTCATGATTAATTTTCTAAAAATGATGCTTGACTTTTTAATCTAAACTACATATATTGTTTTGGTCTTTAAAATTAACAAACAGGAGGTTTTTATATGAAAAAACTACTAGCAACTTTTTTACTAATATTTGTTTTGGGGATAAGTGTTGTTAATACTTATGCTCAATCAGGTGGGTTAGGCTGTTCTTATAACTATACAGTTTGGGAGTGGTATCCAATATTCCCGCCTGGAACATTAGCTCCAGAGGCAATAGGGGTTTGGATACCCCACACAATGGAGATTTGGTATGACTGTAGTTTACCACAGCCAGAAATGCCTCCAATAAATTAATTTAATCATATACCTAAAAAGATTTAGGCGAAGCCAATTAGAAATTAATTATTTTTAATTGGCTTTTTTGCTGGTTTTGAACTGTTGCAAAATATTTGAAATTCAATTAATCAACACTATTTTTAGTTAACCTCAGTTCGGGATAAGAGTCATTGAAAAATAAAGACTTAACTGAAAATGCTCGTATTTTGTTGCCGATTTTGCAAGTCTTTGCTTCTAAACTGGCTAAAACTTGTGGTTTTCATCGCAAAATCTTCAAAAAGCAAGTCGCAAATTTAGTGAAGTGCTACATTATCAATAATTTAACACTATTCCTTATCCCGAACTGAGGTTAGTTAGGGAAATATAGTATTTGTTCAGATAACTAGAAAATTGGGCGAGTTCGTATTAATATAGGAATGAATGAACATTCACTCATTTTCTGATGGTGAGTTTTTGGGAGAAAAAATTATGAAAGAAGCAGTTATCGTATCAGCGGTTAGAACCGCAGTTGGAAAAGCACCGAAAGGGACGTTGAAAAATACTCGTCCTGACGATTTGGGCGCGGCGGCGATTAAGGAAGCGGTTAATCGTGTGGCAAATTTGAACGTCAACGAAATTGATGACGTGATAATGGGTTGCGCGTTTCCCGAAGCGCAACAAGGAATGAACGTGGCGCGGACTTCGGCGATTTTGGCTGGTTTGCCGGTTGAAACTTCGGCGATGACGGTTAATCGTTATTGTTCATCTGGCTTGCAAACTATTGCGTTAGCAGCAGATAGAATCAAAACAGGCGGTGCGGATGTGATTATCGCGGGCGGACTCGAAACGATGTCAATGATTGCGATGGGCGGCGCAAATTTTCGTCCGAATCCGAATTTAGCCGAAAATTATCCCGATTATTATTTGAATATGGGATTGACTGCCGAAAATTTGGCGAAAAAATACGAGATTACACGCGAACAAGCCGATCAATTTTCGCTCGAATCGCATCAAAAAGCGGCGGCGGCAATTCAAGGCGGAAAATTTAAAGATGAAATCGTGCCGATGAATGTTTTTGTTGATGAACTGGATGAAAAAGGTCGTGTGCGTCGTAAGGAAGTCGTTTTTGATACGGACGAAGGCGTGCGTTACGATGCTTCGCTCGAAGGTTTTGCAAAATTGCGCCCTGTATTTCACGTCAAAGGAACGGTTACGGCAGGAAATGGGGCGCAAATGTCGGACGGCCCGGCGGATGTCTTTGGATAAAGCTAAAGAATTAGGATTAAAGCCTTTAGCAAGATTTGTCAGTTACGCAACGGCAGGTTGTTTGCCCGAAGAGATGGGAATCGGACCTGTTTACGCGATTCCGAAAGCGTTGAAAATGGCTGGATTAACTTTGGAAGACATTGACGTTTTTGAATTAAACGAAGCCTTTGCCGCCCAAGGTTTGTCGGTAATGAAAGTTTTGGGAATGAACCCGGCAAAAGTCAACGTCAACGGCGGAGCAGTCGCCCTCGGACACCCGCTCGGATGCACAGGTGCGAAACTTACGGCGACACTTTTGAACGAATTAGAACGCCGAAAAGCTCGCTACGGAATGGTGACAATGTGCGTCGGCGGCGGAATGGGCGCGGCGGGAATTTTTTAGCGTTTGGACTAAACAAATGTCAGAGTTTGTTCTAAAACAAGACGACCAAATTGTTGAAACGCTTCGGGTTCACACGCTTGACCAAACATATTTTTATTGTAAATTTGAAGCAACCGAGGCGTTTCAGCCTTTCAAATCGTTTTTTGAGGAAGAACTAAAACTTCTTAATGATGAGGATTTTGAAGTTTGGGATAAATTTTATAATCAAATCACGAATTTTAACTTAAAAATTGTGAAATGTGAGAGTGAAGAATTTATCGAAGATTTTATCCTTCACATTCAAAATGATGAGGCTTGGTTCCGTTATTGAGTAAAAAACTATCTTGATTTTGAGTATGTTATAATTCGATTTATGAAAGACGAAGTAATCGAAATAAACCCCGAAAAAGTCAGCGGAATGCCCGTTTTTGCGGGAACTCGTGTGCCGATTCAGAATCTTTTTGATTATCTCGAAGGCGGCGAAAGTCTGGATGATTTTCTCGAAGGCTTTCCGCCTGTAACACGCGAACAAGCGGTTGCCGTGCTTAAGCAAGCGAAAAAATCTCTTTTGAAGGAAACCGCGAAAAATTGAAGATTTTACTCGACCACAATCTTGACCGACGGCTCAAAAATCATCTGATCGAACACGATGTTTCGACTACCCAAGAACAAGGTTGGGCGGATGTTTTGAACGGCGAACTTCTCACACTTTTGGAATCGGAAGGTTTTGACGTGATGCTGACTGCGGATGCAAATATCAAATCTCAGCAAAATATGACGAATCGGCAAGTTTCAATTTTGGTTTTGCGGGCGTTTAATAATCGTCTGGCAACTCATATCGAAATGCTCGAAGATATTGAAAAAGCGTTGGCAGAAATTCAAATCGGCGAAATTATCGAAGTGCTTCACAAAGATTTGAAAGCAAAATTAGAAAAAGACAATTCATAAAATTTGATGAAAATACTTGATTTTTTTATCGAAAAAAACTATAAATGAATGAGCATTCATTCATTACAGAAAAAAGGAAGAAAACTATGGACGCAAAAATGGAAAGAGAATTTATAAAAGGCGGCGAATTTTTGATTAGCGATGGCACGACTGCCGATTGTTT
>CALMEH010000871.1 GCA_937863115.1 uncultured Acidobacteriota bacterium | reverse complement strand
GCGCTCGTTCCCCGCGCCGAAATTGACGGCGAAATGGGCGATTCACATATGGGATTGCAAGCGCGTCTGATGTCGCAAGCCTTGAGAAAATTGACCAGCGCGATTTCAAGCACGAACACTTGTTTTATTTTCATCAACCAATTGCGCGATAAGATAGGCGTAATGTTCGGCAGCCCCGAAACAACAACGGGCGGAAAGGCTTTGAAGTTTTATGCCGCGGTGAGAATTGACATTCCGCGCATTGGCGCAATCAAGGAAGGCGATAGAATGGTCGGCAACCGAACTCGTGTCAAAGTCGTGAAAAACAAAGTCGCGCCGCCGTTCCACGAATGCGAATTCGACATAATGTATGGTGAAGGAATTTCAAAAGAAGGCGATTTGATTGATTTGGCGGTAGTTCATAATATTGTTGACAAATCGGGCGCGTGGTTTTCTTATACGGGCGAACGGCTCGGACAAGGACGCGAAAACGTCAAAAAACTGCTCAAAGAAAACCGCGAAATGTTCGGGCGAATCGAACGCGATGTTAAAATTAAACTCGGTTTAATCAAGGCAGACGATGGGGAATAGGTAATTGGTAAAAAAGCGTCCGATGTATAATTCACAACGGACGCTTTTTGCTTATTACCTGTTACCAATTACCTATTACTTTTTATTAGCTTGCGGCGTTTTATCCGAATCGGTCATAGATTGGCGCGAATTGACATTGGCGTTCATCATATTGCTCTGCATTTGTTTACGAGTTTTTTCGTCGGGAATTCCGGGCGTAGGTGTGCCTTTCGGATTCGGCTTGACATTGACATTTCGCGGATCGGGAATGCCCGGAGTCGGTGTTCCGTTTGGATTCGGCGCAACGTTGATGTTTTTCGGGTCAATGCCGGGAACGGAATTACCGTTGGTAACAATTTGTTTGTTTGAAAACTCCGCCGGAATATTCGCCTGATTTGAATTAGTCGAATCAGATGTGCTTGAGCAAGCAAAACAAAAAGCGCAAATTAAAATAAATAACGTAACTTTTGACATAAAAAAATTTAAAACCTCTTAAAAAAAATCAAATTTAAAAATAAACTGTGTCGGCATTGAAAGTTGCGTCCCCAGAAGACAGCGACGGCATCCAACCCGACACGGGCAGGTATCAAACGGAATTTGGAAGGACGCGACTGATATTGACAATACCAACCGCTAAAAATTGATTATAAACTTATACCTTTTCTTGTCAATAAAATTTTAAACATTTCGGCAAATTTTACCCGATTTCCGCGTTTTTCGCGTTTCGATTTGACATCGAAAAACGGTTTATTTACACTAACAAATTCGCGCTAGTGTTAAATGTGCGTAAAAAACGGCTTGGTAGCTCAGTTGGTAGAGCAGCGGACTGAAAATCCGCGTGTCGGCGGTTCAATTCCGTCCCAAGCCACCAATGTTTTCAATAAGTTACGGGCATCTTTCGAGATGCCCGTTTCGTTTTTTGTGCGAAATTTGTGCGAAACTCAAATTATGTGCCTGTTTTCTTGAAAATCATCTCGTCAAGACGATCAGACGCGGTTTGTTGCAGATGTGGCGCAACGTGGCTGTAAGTGTCCAAAGTCAATACGATTGAACTGTGTCCGAGTCTTTCACTTACGATTTTCGGGTGTGTTTCAGCTTCAAGCAAAAGTGATGCGGTTGAATGTCGTAAATCGTAAAGTCTTATCGAAGTTCGTAACTTTGCCTTTTTTAGCATTCGCTTGAAATGGCGGGTGATGTTTGGCGGATTCAAAGGCGTTCCGATTTCAGACGGGAAAACCAAGTCTAAATCATTCCAAGCATCGCCAACTTTTAATCTAGCTTCAAATTGCCGGATTCGGTGTTTTTGAAGCGGTTTGAGCAAGGAAACGGGCAAAGGAATAGTTCGGCGTGATTTTGCGGTTTTCGGTTGTTTGAAATGATAACCGCCGCCCGTCCGATGCCAAACCAAACCGCGTTGCACGGTTGCCGTTCCGCGTCCGAAATCAATATCTTTCCATTGCAAAGCGCAATATTCTTGCAGACGCATTCCTGTTGCCAAAGCAAACGAAAACATTATTTCAAATCTTTCACCCTTGAGCGCGTCAATAAACCTTACGGCTTCGTCCGATTTTAAACAATCCATTTCTTTGCGCGTCTGTCTTGGCAGTTCCACCAAAGCGGCTTCATTTCTTATCAAAATATCAGTTTTAACGGCGTGTTGAAGCGCAGAACGCAAAACCGCGTGAGCGTATCGAATTCGTCTTGCCGAAAGTCCGCGCCCTAACAACTTTCCATAAACTTTTTGAATATGAGAACTTTTCAAATCGGTTATTTTGATGTTGCCCAAAGGCTTGCGAATGTAAAGACGCATTAAATCGCAGTAGTCCGCGTGAGTTCTGCTTTCTAGCCGTGTTTTAGCTATATTCGCAAGCCAAAAATCAAGATATTCATTCAAAATTTGCTTTCTCGATTCGGTAATTAAACCTAAATCTTTTTCGCGCAAAATTTGCGTCAAGCGTTTTTGCGCGTCTTTTTTTGTGCCTTTTGTCGTTTCGTTGTGATATTGCCTTTTATGTTTTGAATCTTCGCCCAAATAGATGCGAATTGTCCAAATACCTTTTTCGCGTTCAATAAGTTGTCCTGTTTTTCGAGATGCCATAATCTTTTCACCTTTTTAACAAGACACGCTATAATTATGCGTGTCCGTTGGTTTTGTCGTAAATGCCTTTCGGATAATTTGGGCACAGGAAAGATTGCCGTCTTTCCTATGCCCTTTATTTGTTATGCTGATTTCTCATTTAGCCTTTCGAGTTTTTGCCGGAACTTTAACCAAAAGTTTTTTTCGCTTTTGATTGTCGTAACAGGCAGAAAGCCGTCTATTTGCCGAATGATTGCCGAGCGTTCGTTTTTGTCGGCATCTTGATAGAGTTTGAGCATTTGCTCAAGTTGTTTGTTCAAATACGCTTGTTTCGCGTCGCGTTGTGTTTGTGTTAAATTATTCATAATAGTTAGTTCCTTAATTTGGGATTAAATGAGAGGCTTTCCTTACTTCGCGGTTTAGGAAAGCCTTTCGCTTTTAGTTGTTTCGTTTCAAAGATTGTCTGTAAATGTTCGCCGTTGCACCTGCTACCAAGTGATAGCAAACCAAACCGCGTTCGCTTGCTTTACATTCGCAGATGCCGAATTTTTCGCCGTTTTGAACATCGAAACGAACTTGATAAACATTGCCGTTATTTGCCGATTCAACTTTGAAAGTCCGATCTGCAACAAAGCGAACTGTCGGTTTTAATTGCTTGCATCTTTCGATTGCGCGTTGTGTGTTTTCCGTCGTTAATTTAATCATTTTCCAATTTCTCCAAGTTTTTGATTCGTCATTTCTGACTTAATTAAAGTATAGCAGATTAGCCATAGTTTGCAACTTAAAACATAGCAATTTGACTATATTTTCAAAAAAACTTATTCTTTTTTTTAGTATGGAAAACGATAAACTTCTAAGCGTTAAAGAAAGTGCTGAAATATTAGGCGTGAATCGGCAAAGGGTTCAAACCTTGATAACTGAAGGCAGACTTCCGGCGCAAAAAATCGGTAATTCTTACGTTATTAAAGAATCGGATTTGGAACTTGTCAAAGAACGTAAAACAGGCAGACCGTCAAAAAAAACCGAAAAATCTAAGTAACGCGGTTTTCAGAGGTAATCAAAATTTCTCTATATTTTTGGGTTTGAGATTCGAGTGTTTTCATTTGTGCCGGATTCAATTTCTTTTCTTTCATAATTTTCTTTACGCCTTCATCTTGAAAGGAAAATTCTCGCATCAACGCATCATTACTTTGCATCAATTCAACCGCGAAATATTCATTTGAAAGACGTTCCCGAAAGACTTCAACATCAAAACCGAATTCATCGCCGACAGCTTTCCAAGCATCTGTTTCTATGCGATAGAGATAGCCTGTAAGCAAAAGATTATTTATTACATTTTCAATATCTTGTTCGTTTTTGGTTTGTGATAATTCGATAAATGAATTGAACATAGCTGAATAATTCAATCGTTCGATTAAATTCAAAAGATGCAGAGTTAAAATATCGTCGGCAAATTTGGCAATGTCCGCAATACGAAAATTCAATTTCGGACTTGCCGAAATTATCGCGTCTGTTTCCGATTCATCATTTCGCATTATGGCTTTCCAAAAAAGCGAATATCTTTCGCGCATCGTAAGCGCATCGTAATTTTTGCGGATGGATTTTAAATTCATTTAATTTTTTCCTTTCTTAATTTCAGAGTCATTTCGACAGCTTCAAGCCTTTGCTCCATTTCACCAACTTTTAATGCTTCGATATAGCCGTGTGCAATTGAAACAAGTAAACGTCCGCGCTGAATCGAATTTTGTAAAACAAGAGATTCCTGCAAAGCATAATCCAAAATAATCATTACGCTTTCTATTGATCGCGTTTGTGTTGGCACAAGTGAAGCGTCTGCAACGTGCGGCGTGATGCGTTGTAGTCCGCCGCGCCGTCTGGCTTCGGCGCGTTCTTTACCTTTGGCGGCATCGTGCGCGAAGCAAAAGCCGTTTTCATTTGCCGATGCGTTGCACGGTTCGCCGCGTCTGTTTTTCGTGTTACATTGTTTCTTTGACATAAGCATTACTTAACTTTGGGGTGCTTAACTTTTCAATCCTTTTTCGCAATCGCTAAATGCAGATTCAATTAAAGCGAAATGTTTTATATTCGGTTCGGTTTCCTTTAAATTTCTTGTTCAATTTTTTCAAAAGTGTTCGGTTTCTATATGTTCGGTTTTAACTTG
>CALMEH010000870.1 GCA_937863115.1 uncultured Acidobacteriota bacterium | reverse complement strand
TAAGTGCGTTGAGTGCTTGTGTTACCGTTCCGACTCCGGTGCCATTCAAAACGCGGAGATTTATCAAATTTGCATCGGGCGCAGTGCCGCGCTGATCCATCAAATGAAAAGCCGTTCCGCTTCCGCCGCCAACTAATCCGGCAACGTGTGTGCCGTGCCCGAAACGATCTTCAGTCGTGTTTTCGCCTGTAAAATCTTTGCTATAAACAACGCGATTTTGTCCGGCTAAACCTTTGAAAGCCTGATGCGATCTGTAAATTCCCGAATCAACAACCGCCACACCGATTCCTGTTCCCCATTTATATTCGCTGACAAAATCTTGTATCTGCGCTGTTCCGGTGATGATTTGATATATTTGCGATGACGAAAGTTCAGAGGCTTGTGCGCCTACCATTCCGGTTGTTTCATATAAAAATGCGCCGGAAGATTTAAGCGTTTTGTTGACCGAAAGATGCTCAGCGGCGCGGAGTTCGGATAATTCTTTGACTAATGAAACAGGCATTTCAACTGACATTGCTTGCAAACCTTCCATTTCGCCCAAGATTTGAATATTGTTTTCGGCAATAAATCTGCGAAGCTCACGGCTTTTCAAGTTCACGCCTTGTAAAACAACTTCGACGTTTGAATCCGTCGAATTTTGAATCATTTCCTGCAAATCGGGCGAGATTTTATCGCCGACAAATTTATAACGGTTGTCTTCCATTTTGACTTCGACACGCGCAAAATATTTGCTCATTTCGCTGTCTGCCGTAATTTGTGTTTCAAATTCCGAGATGCTCGATGCGCTAAGGATTCTAACCTTTCCGCGTTTCGCGGCACCGCGCAAAACTTGAGCAATTTCAGCACTATAAGGAATTTTTCCGGCATTATTCACGACATTTTCAATCGCCACAATAACGCGCCCGTTCTCAGCATTCAAGAGAATTTTATTCAATTCGGAAACAGCTTGAGAGATTTTGTCATTCTCCGCCATAATTCGATTCAAATCTACGCGCCACAACTTTTTGCCGAGCAGATTCGTCGGTGTGTTTTGAGTCAAACGCAAAGCAACTTCATTCACTAAAACATCAAATTGAACTACCGTTTTATCAACCAGAATAACATTTTTATTTGCCGAGCCGTTCAATGAATCAACTATTTCATCGGCTTCTGCTTGATATTCACTAATCGTCCGAATTTGTCCGGCGCGGGCTTCTTCCGTCAAATCACGCACATAATTCGGTAATTTAACGGTTTCATTAATTGAACCCATATTATCAGATAAATTAACAGCCGTATTTGTTTGACCGAAGACGAAATTCGGAATCAAAAGTGCTGAAATAACAAAAGGAGTAATTTTTGCGTTTAAGTTTTTGAAGTTCATAACAATTATTTATTTGAATGCTTTTGGCAGTAATCTGCTCGCCTTACTTTTAGCAAAGCCTGTGCCATTAATTGTTATAAGTCGTAAACTCTAATAAAGACGGTAGGTTTGAAACATTTTAAGTGTTTAGGAAAGATGTTTAAAGCAAATGAATCGGTCAAACTGATTGACCGATTCTCTCACTCTGATTGATTTTACAGAAATCTGTGAAAATCATTTTGTAATCCCGACTTGCGTTAAAGCGTAACTGTATGAAAAAGCGATTTCTTTCAAGCGGTCATAACGCCCGGACGCGCCGCCGTGTCCCGCGCCCATATTGGTTTTGAGTAAAATAACGTTCTTGTCGGTTTTCATTTCGCGCAATTTAGCGACAAATTTCGCGCCTTCCCAATACGGAACTTGCGAATCGTTGAGCGAAGTTTCGACCAGCATATTCGGGTAATCTTGCGCTTTTACATTGTCGTAAGGCGAATATTGAATCATATAATCCCACGCCGCTTTTTCGTTCGGATTTCCCCATTCGATCCATTCTTCCGTTGTCAAAGGCAGAGTTTCGTCGAGCATCGTGTTCATCACATCAACGAACGGAACTTGCGCGATTGCCGCTTTGAAAGTCTGCGGCGACATATTCACCACGCCGCCCATCAAAAGTCCGCCCGCGCTTCCGCCTTGAATAATCGTGCGGTCAGCGGACGTATATTTGTTCGCTTGAAGCCATTTTGCCGAATCGATAAAATCGTAAAACGTGTTTAATTTCTTGAACATACGACCTTCCTGCCGCCATTTTTCGCCGAGTTCCGAACCGCCGCGAATGTGCGCGATGGCGTAAATCATTCCGCGATCAACAAGCGATAAACGATTTGTCGAAAACGCCGGAGTCATCGAAAAACCGTAACTTCCGTAAGCATAAAGCAACATTGACGCGGAACCGTCCATTTTTGTGCCTTTTTTCCAGATCATCGAAATCGGAATTTTTGTGCTGCCGTCGCGCGACAAAGCCCAAACGCGCTTCGTTTCATATTTCGTTTTGTCGTAGCCGCTCGGAATTTCCTGTTGTTTCAAAAGTTCTCGGTTACGAGTTTTGAAATTGTATTCATAAGTCGAATTCGGCGTAATCATTGAAGAATAATTGAATCGCACAACGTCCGTATCAAATTCGGGATTTCCCGACAAACCCATCGTATAAACTTCTTCGTCGGTTGGAATTCTCACACTTGCGCGGCGCGTTTTCATATCCATTACTTTCAGATATTCCAAACCGTTTTCGAGTTCGGAAACAACTGCGTAATCTTTGAAAAACGAAATTCCGTCAACTTTTATCGCCGGATTATGCGCGATAAAATCCGTCCAATTTTCTTCCGCAGGATTACTCAAAGGCGCACGCACGACTTTGAAATTTTCGGCATTTTTATTGGTCGTAATATAAAATTCGCCGTTATAAAAATCCGCCGAATATTCGTGTCCGTCCTTGCGCGGCGCGAGAATTTTGAATTCGCCCGTCGGATTGTCCGCCGAAAGATAACGATATTCGCTCGAAGTTTTCGCGCTCGAACCGATAAACAGCATCTTTTTATCACGCGAACGCCCGACACCGATGTTGAAAAGCACGTTTTTATCTTCATAAACTAAATCGTTTTTGTCCGTGCCGACTGTGTGCCGCCAAATTTTATCGCTTCGCTTTGA
>CALMEH010000869.1 GCA_937863115.1 uncultured Acidobacteriota bacterium | reverse complement strand
GCTTTTGTTTTTGCCGAACACACAAAAGATTTAACCCGAGTTCCCGATGCCGTCCGTTTTGAGGGCCACCACCCCGTTCTCTATCACAACGACCGAAAACGCTACAACGAAACCGCCGATCACAGCCAAGGCGGTGGGCATCCGATTCTGCAATAATTACGAATTTCAAATTACGAATTACGAATTAGTATGAAATGAGTTTCCGCCCTTCGTAATTCGTAATTTATTCTTACCCTATTTCGTGCAGTCACTAAACCATTTTGTTGACGAAAAAATTAGACTTCCGATGGTATTCTTGTGTAAAATGCGAAAAATGCTTATTTTTCGGTAATTTTATAAATTGAAATAATTGTGGCACAGTCATTGCCATTACACTTCGCGGATGTTGTAGTTTGATAAAATCCGCGAAGATGGAGGTTAATTTTATGGACTTTTGGCGTAAAGCGACCAAAATCTTCGCTGTTTCTTTTCAGTTCTTTGTAATTTCTATTTCGATAAACGCCCAGACGATTTACGAACTTCCCGCCGGAACGCGGATTCGTGTTCAAATGGACAACGAAATCAATTCAAAGGTTTCGAGCGTCAATGATACTTTTACAGCAGTCGTTTCCGAACCTGTAAAAGTGCGCGATGCGGTTGTTCTGCCAATCGGCGCAATTATTGACGGACGCATTACGTCGGTCAAACGTGCCGGAATCGGTAAAAAAGACGGAAGTTTGACACTAGTTTTTGAAATGCTTCGCTTTGAAAGCGGCGAACGGCGCGAGATTAACGCCAATTTGGTTAATAGTCTAAACGTCAAATCTTCGCCGACAAAAGATATTCTAACCGTTTTAGGTGGTGCAGGAATCGGCGCAATAATCGGCGGAGTTTCCAAATCAGGCACGGGCGCAGGCATCGGGGCAGCAGCCGGAACAGGCATCGGGCTAGGCGCGATTTTTCTGCAAAAAGGTAAAAATGTCGGCATTAAAGCGCGTGAAATGTTTGAAATAGAATTGACGAAAACAGTAACTCTGCCGGTCGGAGATTACTAAAAAATTTTGTGGAGATTTGGTCGTTGGTGTAACAACTTTCGACTAAATAAGAAACCCGTTGCGAAGGGGAGAGCGCAACGGGTTTCTTTACTTTAAATGATGAATTAGGAATGATGAATTCAAGCAAAACCTTATTCATCAATTCATAAAAAACGGCGGTGAGTTTTAGGCAAAATCACCGCCAAGTTATGTTTGGAGAAACATAGCAAAGAATTTAGAAACTCTTACGAAAGAGATACGAAAGCCGTATAAAAAATGTTCGACTGTTTCGTTGAAAACGCGGTTCTAAATCGCCTGAATAAGGATTAAATCCGTTGTAATTGAAATCGTCGTTATATCCGACATACAAAGCTTTGCCCGGACTTGGATTCCAGCCGAGAAGATATTGACCGCTGAAATTTGATGAAATCGAATCGTAGTCGAGTCGTGCGCGGGCAAAGATAAACCGTGTGAATTGATATGTTCCGCGAACCGTTACAATGTTTGAATCAAAAGCGGTTTTGTCCGTATCTTTACGAATCAGCGTTGCTTTATTATATTCAAGACTCAGCCGTAAAGGATTAATCGGTTTCAATTCAACCGCAAAGCCAAAATCGTATTGTTGTCCCACGCCCGGATCGAGTTGTGAGGAACCGGCAAGTGCCGCCAAACTTACCCTCGGAAATCGTGGTCCTGCGCCGAAATCAAAATCGAAAGCATTGAAAACAATTCCGCCGAATACACCGAAGGAAATTTTTTCATTAACCTGCTTGTTCAGATTTACACCAAGCCAACCTTGTTTTGTCGAACGCTCGTAATCGCCGAAAAATGCACCGCTTCTCGTCGGCATTCGTTTTAAGCCGAATTCTTCTTCAAAAAGCCGCTCGTATCCGACACCACCATTGATGTTTATAAAGGTGTTGCCTTGTAATTGGAAATTCAAATTACTTCCCCATTCCATACCTTGCGAACGACCTACCCAATCGTAGTTCATACTCAGATTATTGAACCAATTGATGCGAATGATTTTATTTTTCGGTTTCGATTTTGTGCTTAAACGCATTCCGCCAAAAATGTAGTTCGTGTTCGGGCGGCGGTTAAATCCGGCATCAGAACGATAATCTTTCGAACGTCCGCCGATTTCGACCGTGTAGCCGAAGGTTTCCGCCGTGTAATCGAGATTTGCAAAGTAAGCGATGCCGTTACCCGTGCGGTAATTTTGGTATGAACTACCGGGATAAAACGTGTTATCGAGAGTAAATCCACCACAAATTTCTTGATTTCGGAGAGTTTGCGTCGGGTTTAATATCGGTTCATAGTCATTTTCAAAAAAACATCGGCGCGAATTCGAACCGGCAACCTGGAATTGAAAAACCGTTTTATCGTTTAACTTAAATCTTCCGTCGAAACCCGCCACGAGATTGCGCTGTTCGGGAAAACTTCGGTAAGTTCCGAAAAATCCGACATTGTTTTCTTTGCCCATATCGCGTTTGACACGCAAAATGCCGAAAGTCGCGTTGCGGTCAATAAATTCATCCACACGGGCGCGAGTGAACGGATCATTACGTTCATCCACGTCATAATTTCCCGGTGCTTTGTCCGATGCTACAAGAAATCCGAACGAAGTTTTATCAACTTTGCCCGTCAATTTTACGGCAATGTCCGGGTCAACAATTGTCCGCGAATAAAAAACCTGCAAAGGCGTATTGAAAATATCCGCGCCTTCGAGAAAGAATGGACGTTTTTCCTGAAAGAAAATCGGAAACCTCTGATTCGCCGAAACAACGGGCGCATCCGCCTCGATTTCGGCAAAGTCGGGGTTGTAAGCCAAATCAAGTGTTACATTGGGCGAAATGGTATATTTGAGTGCTACGCCGATGTCTTGTTTTATCGGTTGATTAACAAATCTGTCGGTCGAACCATCGGGGAAAACGCCGACGCGTCTACCCGTTTCGCTCAGAGTGATGCTCGGCACGATTTCCAGCGTTCGTTCGTATTTGATTTCGTCGAGACCGGTAATTTTGCCGTGTTTA
>CALMEH010000868.1 GCA_937863115.1 uncultured Acidobacteriota bacterium | reverse complement strand
TTTGGGGGGGGGAAATTATTTGCTCCCCCATCATTATTCCAAAAAAAAAACGGAAAAAAAGCCGCAAAACCGCCCATTCCCGCCGCATTTTTCGCGCCGAGTTGTTTCTGAATCAACGCGCCCGTTGAAGGCATAATTTGGTCAGGCGTAGTCGTCGCACAGATAATTAAATCAATATCTTCCGCCTTCAAACCGGCGCGTTCGAGTGCTTGCAGAGCGGCTTTTGTGCCGAATTGCGAAGTATATTCGTTCGCGGCGGCTTTGTGCCGTTGCTTGATTCCCGTGCGCGAAGTTATCCATTCATCCGAAGTTTCGACAATTTTCTCCAAATCGGCATTTGTTAAAATACCGTCGGGAAAGCTGTGTCCCATTCCGATGATGCCTGCGTTATTTGCCATTTTGGATTTCGGATTTCGGATTTTGGATTTGTCTTGAACCACAAACTGCAAATCAAAAACCGCAAACTATTCTATTCAGATTCTTTAACGTCTAAAATTTTACGACCTTTATACATTCCGGTTTTCGGGTCAACGCGGTGCGGAACTTTCGATTCGCCCGTTTCTTTGTCTAAATAAAATTGCGGCACTGTCAGCGCATCGTGGGCGCGACGTTGGCGTGTTCGTGAATGGGAATGTCTTCGTTTCGGATTTGGCATAATTACTCCTAAATTAAAAATGTAAAATTAAAAATTAAAATTTTTTGACCTTACATTTTTCACTTTTCATTTTTAACTTTTAATTCGCGCAGGCTTTGCCAGCGCGGGTCAATCTCTTTTTCAATACATTTACAATCTATCAAATTTCGGTTCGCGCCGCATTTCGGGCATAAACCTTTACAATCTTCTGTGCAAAAAACTTGCTCCGGCAAGTTTAATAAAATCTGTTCGCGGACGAGTTCTTTTAAATCAATTTCGTTTCCTTCGATAACCGAAACGTCCAAGTCTTCGGCGTTTAATTCGGCTTCTTTCGCGCTCGTATAATTTTCTGTGGTAACAAAAACGGCTTCAAACCCGAATTCCACTTTTTGTTCAATTTCCTGCAAACAACGTGAGCATTCGATTTCGATTTTCGCTCGAATTCCGCCTTCAACGTCCGTCTGCGCGATGTGTTTCGTCAATTTTCCTCGAATATTGACCGTGTTTTTCAATTTCGCGTCCTCACCATCCAATCCGATTTCTTCCGGCGAAAGCGAAAATTCAAATGACTTTGGCGACTTTCCTAATGTGATTAAATCAATAATCATCTCAATAGTTTAAACTCTCAATGAACTCTCGCGCAAAACGCAAAGGATTTATTATAGCTTCTGTAATTTTTGTGTCAAACTCCGCTTCCGATTGCTTCGTTTAAATTTGCAAAACTTTTTTCCTTTAAAATCTGCGACAAGCCTTTATTTACATCTCGCGCAAACCCGAAACCTTGATAAACAAAACCCGTATAAGCCTGTAAAAGACACGCTCCCGAAGCGATTTTCTCAAACGCATCTTCTGCGGTAAAAATTCCGCCGACTCCGATTATCGGTAATTTTCCGCCGGAATATTTGTAGATTTTTTTGATTATTTCGTTCGATTTTTTTTGCAAAGGCGCACCGCTCAAACCGCCGATTTCGTTTGAATTGATGTTTTCGCGCGAAATTGTCGTGTTTGTCGCAATAATTCCCGCGAGATTTAATCTTTGTGCAATATCAACAATCGCTTCAATTTCGCTTTCACTCAAATCAGGCGCGATTTTGACGAGCAAAGGTTTTAAGTTCAGAGTGTCGCCTTCAGGCGATTTTTCGTTTAATCGCCTGAAGGCGATACTCTGAACTTTATTTCGCTTCTGTAATTCGCTCAAAAGTTCTTCCAAATTTTCCGCCTTTTGTAATTCTCTTAAATTCGGCGTATTGGGCGAAGAAACATTAACCGCAATATAATCTGCAACTTCGTGCGCTAAATCAAAACTCGCCAAATAATTTTCAATCGCTTCATCATTCGGCACATCTTTATTCTTTCCGATATTCACGCCCAGAACGCAATTCGAATTGATTTTCTTTAACCTTTTAACAACTTTCGCCGTTCCTTCGTTGTTAAATCCGAGCCGATTTATCAACGCTTTATCTTCCGGCAGACGAAACATTCGCGGTTTGTCATTTCCTTTTTGCGGATTGAAAGTTACCGTTCCGACTTCAACAAAACCGAAACCGAGCGCGGCAAGCTGATTGACGACAACGCCATTTTTATCAAAACCGGCGGCAATTCCCAAAGGATTTTTAAACTTTAACCCGATTCTTTCAATCTCGCTAAACGAATCATAAACAAATCGTTTAACCAGAAATTCCTGCGCTTTTTTTGAAGTAAGTCCTTTCTTTAAAACTTCGATGCCAAATTCGTGCGCCGTTTCGGGCGATAAATTAAAAAGCATCGGGCGAATGAGTTTTTCGTAAATTTTCGACATTTAAACCTGATAAATGATAAATGATAAATGATAAATGTTGAACTTTAACTTTAGCAATGATACGATTTGCCTTGAAAATTATGGCAGACGAATACGGATTAGTTGAAAAATCGAAAATAATGGACTCGGCGCGGATGAAACGCGCTCTGTCGCGGCTCGCATCGGAAATTGTTGAGGAAAATCAAGGCGCAAAGGATTTATACATCGTCGGCATTCGTCGGCGCGGCGTGCCTCTGGCGGAAAGAATCGTTGATAAAATCGCGGTTCTCGAAGGCGAAAAACCGCTTTACGGAATTATTGACATCACGCTTTACCGCGACGATTTATCAACCGTTGGCGCAAATCCCATTGTCAATCGCACCGAATTAACCGCCGACATCGAAAATAAAAAGATAATTTTAGTTGACGACGTTCTTTACACAGGCAGAACAATTCGCGCCGCAATGGATCAATTGATGGATTTCGGTCGCCCGAATCGCGTTCAGCTTGCCGTTTTGATTGACCGCGGCAAGGAACACCGCGAACTTCCGATTCAGGCAGATTACATTGGCAAAACCGTCCCGACGAAACGTGCCGAAATCGTCAAAGTTATGCTCAAAGAGTTTGACGATGAAGAATCCGTCTGGATTTACGAAAAACCATCTGAATAGTTTTAAAGCAAGGTTAAATGCCTTGCTTTTTTTATAATCGGACTTTGGTTTTCGGGCTTCGGACTTTGAACGAAAACTAAAAACCAAAGACCAACAACCGTTTTATGAACAAACCCTTTCGCCGCAGAGATTTACTTGGAATCCGCAATCTTTCCGCTGATGAAATTGTCGGAATTTTGAATACTGCCGAAAATTTCCGTGAGATAAACAGCCGTGAAATCAAAAAAGTTCCGACACTTCGCGGGAAAACCGTGATTAATTTATTTTTCGAGAATTCGACGCGCACGCGCACGAGTTTTGAACTCGCCGCGAAACGTCTTTCGGCTGATGCGGTGAATATTTCGGTTTCGTCTTCGTCGGTTACGAAAGGCGAAACTTTGGTTGATACGGCAATGAATCTCGATGCGATGTCGCCCGATTGCATCGTCGTCCGACACGGTTCGGCAGGCGTTCCGCATCAATTAGCGAAAGTTTCGCAAGCCGCAATAGTCAACGCCGGCGATGGTGCAAACGAACATCCGACGCAAGCTCTTTTGGACGCGATGACGATCCGCGAACACAAAGGCAAAATTGACGGTTTGGAAGTGGCGATTGTGGGCGATATTTTGCATTCTCGCGTGGCACGATCAAACATTCATTTATTAACAAAACTCGGCGCAAAAGTTCGCGTTGCCGGACCTAAAACGCTTGTTC
>CALMEH010000867.1 GCA_937863115.1 uncultured Acidobacteriota bacterium | reverse complement strand
GAAAAAACGCTTGCCGAAGGATTGGCATTGTGCGCCGAAGCAAACAGCAGTGAAGTTATCAGCGTTCCGAGCAAAAATAATTTTGCACGCGACATTGTTTGCAATAAATAACCGCGAAAAAGCAGTTCTTCATTGATTGCACCAACGGTGAAAACGAGAAGCGTTACCGACAACGTGAGCGCAATCGGCGCAATTCCGGCAGTGCTGTTCGATTCAAAACGCATTCCGCCGAAAGCGTAAGCCAAAAGCGCGGCAAATCCGACTGAAACTGCGCCAAAAATCAAACCTAAAATTAAATCTTTCAACCAATTTTTCGTGAACCAACAACCGAGCGCACGAAACGGCAAATCTTCAAAAAACTTTCCGAAAACCCATCCGAGAAAAACGCAAATCGCACTCGAAATCGCCAAAGGCACGACAAAAGCAAGCAGACTATTTTGCGTAAAACCGATCGGCAAATTAGCGAGAATGCCGACCGCACCGACAACAAAAATCACCGAAAGAAAGAAAAAAGCCCCCAAAAAAAGCGAAAAACGCCAACCGCTTCGGAGTCGTTCGTTTTCATTGAAAAAAATGTGTTGCAGATTCATAAAAGACTGGAGCGCAAGCGGCTCGCTTGCTTGAGCGCAAAGCGCGAAAAAGCGTTTGCGTAGAAATAAAGTTCATTCTACGCAAACGCCATTACACCGCTTTTCAAGCGGCGTTGCAAGCGAGCCGCTTGCGCTCCAGTCAGTTGTGCTAAAATAAACTCGTGCAAAACCAAAACGAAAAACCGAAAAAGCGCAAAATCCCTTGGATTTGGGGCGGCGCAGTTTTGTTGACGCTGACGTTTTTGATTCTTTTGCAAACCTCGAATCTTTGGAAAAATCTTTCGGTCGAATCGGCAAACGATACGCTTTTGCTTTACGCGCTTTCGTCTTTGAATTTTTTCGCGTTTGTCATTTTCGGCTTTATTTTGCTGAGAAATCTGATTAAATTGGCGCGGGAAAGACGTGCGCTCGCGCTTGGCTCTAAATTTAAAACGCGGCTTTGGCTTTATTTCTTCGCTATCAGCATTTTGCCGATTGTGGCAATGGCTGGTTTTTCGTATCTGTTTATGAATCGTGCGCTCGAACGTTGGTTCACGCAGATTCCCGAAAACGTTGTGCGCGAATCGCGTGAGGTGCAAAACAAAGCGATTTCTTTGCAAGCGCAGAAATTTCGTGAAACGGCGGAGATGCTCGTCAAGAGTTTGGAAAAGCATAATTTTACGCAAGAAGAACTCGCAAATATTGCCGAAGCCGGAAATTTGACGCAGATTGAAATTCTTTCAAAAACCAACCAAACACTCGGTTTTTATGGCAAAACGCTCGAAGGCGAAAAGCAAAAAGAACTCGAACAAATCATTTCGATGGCGAAAAATGGGCGTTTTGACGAACCCGTTTTGCAGGACGGAAAAGGTTTCGATGCGGCGCAAGCGACATTTGCCGACGGCAGGAAATTGCTGGTAATTTCAAATCTTTTTGAGGAAGAAAATGTCAGTCAACTTGTTGATAATTCGCTGGCGGAATTTGATAGATTGAAAGAAAAACAAATCACCGTGCGCCAAATCGGGCTTTCAACGCTCGGCGTTTTGACGTTTCTTTTGATTTTCGCATCTTCTTGGGCGGCGTTTTATATTGCACGTGGTTTGACCTTGCCACTTAAGGCTTTGGCAGAAGGCGCGGACGAGATTGCGCGTGGCAAATTAGGTCATCGCGTCGAGGTATTGGCGGAAGATGAACTTGCAATTTTGGTCGAATCTTTCAATCAAATGTCCGCGAAATTAGAAGAAAATTCGATGGAATTAAGCGAACGGCAAAGATATATCGAAACGATTTTGCAATCGCTTTCAACAGGCGTGATTTCGTTTGACGCGGAAAATAAAGTTACGACGATCAACAAAGCCGCGATTCAAATTTTGAGGCTCGAAGATGCGGATTTTGTCAGTTTTGAACTTTCAAAACTCGTTACGGAAGAAAATCGAATTGTTCTGGAACGCCTTCTAAATCGCGCCAAACGCATCGGGCAAGCCAGCGAACAGACGGTTTTGCAAACTGAAAATACCAACGGAAATACATCTGCGAACGAAAGTCTTCCGGTTGCGCTGACCGCCACCTCTTTGCCGCGAACTTTCGGCGAATCGAGCGGTTCGGTTTTGGTTATCGAAGATTTGTCCGAACTGATTTCGGCGCAACGCGCTTCGGCTTGGTCGGAAGTTGCACGAAGAATGGCACACGAAATTAAAAATCCGCTTACGCCGATTCAGCTTTCGGCGGAACGAATTGCGAAACGGTTTGCTGATGTTCCAAGTTCCAAGTTCCAAGTTCCAAGCCTGAACTCGAAAAACTTGGAACTTGGAACTTGGAACTTGGAACAATCAAAAAAAGTTATCAAAGACGGCACGGAAACGATTTTGCGCGAAGTTCAAAGTTTGAAGGCGATGGTTGACGAATTTTCGAGGTTTGCGCGTCTGCCGAATGTAAAATTAGAAGGCGGAAATTTGAATGAAATTATCGAAAAATCAGCCGCGCTTTATGAAGAACGTGGCGCATTGATTGAATCAAATTTGGCGGAAAATTTGCCGAATGCGATGATTGACGAAGAACAACTAAAACGGGTTTTTGTTAATCTTATCGAAAATGCAATCGAGGCGTTTAATGAAGAACAAACGGATAAAAAAATCACGCTCAAAACCTTTTACGACAAGGCGCGTGATTTAATTGTCGCTGAAATCTCCGACAACGGAAACGGCATTCCGCCATCTGATTTTCAGAAACTTTTTCAACCTTATTTTTCCACGAAAGGACGCGGAACAGGTCTTGGGTTGGCGATTGTTCAACGAATCATCTCCGAACATCACGGCAAAATCAAAGCCGTCAACAATTCACCACGCGGCGCGAAATTTATTATCGAACTTCCGGTTTCGGGTTGATTGACCGAAGCCCAAACAGAAGAAACTCTCTTCGTTCTCTGCGCCTCTGCGTGGAAAAAAAAGTTAATTCACGCAGAGGCGTAGAGAACGCCGAGAGGCAAAACGCTTGAAAATTTACAGATTAATTTTGCCCTGTCATTTGCGGTATTTCGGGCAAATGATTTCCCTTTGGTCCGATTGCCAACCGCGGTTTGACGAAGCCCGAAAAATCCTTCGTTCCCGTTAAATCGGTGTGGATGCTGTCGGTTAAACCTGTATCTTTAATCGTCCAAAGTGCAGATGTAACCGGCACAACCCCATCGCCTTCGCCCGACCATTTGCAGAAACCCGGAAGAGAATTTCCTGCTAAAGCCGAGAATTTTACGCCTTTTCGCTGAGTGTGGATTTTGTTAAAACCTTCAATATAATCGGTGCGAAGTTGGCGAACCGCTTCGACCTGTTTGCCTAAAATATCAAAAGTTAAGTCCATCACATCAGCACAAGGCGAACCCATATTCGGCGTGCCGAGCATTACTAGATGAGCCACACGCGGACGAGGCGTTTCCGTATAATTTTTCATCAATTGGTCAATATACCAACGCGAAATCAATCCGCCCATCGAATGTGCCACGAGGTCAATGTGCCACGCATTACGGTCTTTTTGGGCATATTCGATGTATTTGGCAAGCTGTCGGGCATTGTCGCCAATCGAATCGGTTTTATCCGTTGACATAAATTCTTTGCCCGTATTCATTACACCATTTTCGGGTTTTTCGCCGACAGGAAACGCTTTCCAATCGTAACTGTGGGAAGTTGTCAGAATATTTTGCCACGATTCAAACG
>CALMEH010000866.1 GCA_937863115.1 uncultured Acidobacteriota bacterium | reverse complement strand
ATCCTTCGTGTCCGGGTCGCCCGACGTGATAAACCACCTCGTTTTTCGCGTCTTTGTGCAAGGCTTTGCGGATTTTTCCCGCAATGTCGTCCAAAACTTCATCCCACGAAACTTGCTCATATTGTCCGTCGCCGCGTTTACCTGTTCGTTTTAATGGATACAAAATCCGCTCTACATCATTGATTTGATTGATAGTTGCGGGACCTTTTGCACAATTTCGCCCACGACTGCCCGGATGATACGGATTTCCCTCAAATTTGCGGACTTTCAAAGAATCTTTTTCGACATAACTAAGCAGACCGCAACCCGACTCGCAATTAAAACAAGTCGTCGGCACGATCATATAATTTTTCTGCTCGCGTTTGTGTCCGCTCGTCGCTTCGTATTCCGTCCAATCATCCCACTTTTCCGGCGGCGGATAATTGGTCAGTTCACCAGCTTCCATCATCGTCGGAAGCTGTTCAGGAAAATCAGCGTGTAAATTTTCGATAAGACCGAGCTTTTCGGCGATTGATTCGATAAATGACGGTTTGTGTTTTTGCATAAGAATTTTTTTGCCCGCGGAAGACGCGGAAAGACGCAGAAAAAGAGGAATTAAAGCCAGCTTTTTATTTCGTCTTTCAAACTTAAATTCAAGTTTTTATTTTTAGTATTTGCGATTCTTTTATGTTCCAGTTTTGGATAGTGTCCAAAATTTACGAGTAGTGCCAATTCAAAATTCGTTGCATTTAAGTAGTTTAAAGCCTGTGATTTATTTATTTCGATTAAATCAGATAAGGCTTTTATTTCAACGATTATTTTATCGAGACAGATAAAATCGGGAATAAAAAATTGTTCTAAAATTCGACCTTTGTATTCAAGTTGGAGTTTTGGCTGTGATACGAACGGAATTTTTTGTAACTCAAACTCAATAGCTAAACATTCTTGGTAAACGGCTTCTGTAAAACCGCAACCTTTTTGTTTGTAAACCTCAAAACAAGCTCCAAGAATTTTATATGTTTCCTGTTCGTAAATTAGACTCATATATTTTTATTGCCCGCGGAATACACGGAAAAACGCGGAAAAGTTTTTGAACAATTAACTTCATAACTCCGCATTTCCAGACAAATCATTATTTTAGAAACATATTCAAAAAATATGCTTTCTTTTATTTCTTTTTTCCGTGCCTTTCCGCGTCTTCCGCGGGCAAAAACCTTCACTTTCAACAAAGTAACTGTTGCGAACAATTGATTGCTAAGCCGATTTATTCGTATTTTTTTCTTTAAACCATCTGTCGTATTGTTCTTTATATTCTTTGCATTCTTGAGCTTGTTTGGTCGGGTCTTTTTTATTTTCTTCGATGCTTTTACGCATTTTGTCGCGCATTTCGTTTACGAAAGCGCGGCGCAAACCTTCGGAAATCATATCTTCACCTTCTTTTTTGTTGCTTTTTTCGAGTTCGTCCATAAAATCGTCGCATTCTTTTACGCCGATTTTCTTTTCGCCTTGAACGGAGTCAACGCCTTTTTCGACGATTGATTTATTCGCGTTCGAATTCGTCATTTCTTTGGCTTGGTCAATGTAACTGCAACCCGAAAAAAGTCCGATAAATGTAGAAATTGCAATAATTAAGATTAAATTTTTATTCATAATGTTGATTGGAAAGCCGACAAAAATAAATTGACGGCGTTAAAATGTTCTAAACGAATCATTTTAACCGCTCTCGTCTAAATTTTGCAAATGGGAAACGTTTTTTCCCTGACCAAAACCGAAAAGAAAAAAGTCGTTTTTCTTGCACCGCCGTTGTAGATGTTGATTTCGTGATCGCCCGAATAACTGGCGCGATAACGTAGCGATGTGCCGTCATTATCAGTAAAAACGACGTTACCGTTTTTCGACGAAACGGTTGCCGAAATTGTCTGACCTGAACGAACGTTGAGAACGAATGAACGGTAATTTGCACCTGCTACACCGCTGTTCACACCAATTGTTCCGCTCACGGTTTTTGATGTTGCGCCGCGTGCAAATTTAATGCGTGTCTGCGCCGATAAATCGGTTGCGGACATTACGAATATCATTGCCAACGCCAAAAAATAGGGAATTCTTTTTTTCATTTGCATTCTTTACTCCTTACTGTTTTGTTTGAAAATTATAAACTTTTTCGCCGAATCGGGGAGATTTTAGCGAAAATTTTGAATTGCAGATTATTTATAAACCTTAACGCACCGAAAAGCAAGGAATCTTAAAGAATTAAGAAGAAATTTAGCCTACGAAACACACGAAAGATACGAAAAAAAGAATTAGTTTTTTGATTTATTTTCGCGTATTTCGCATGTTTCGCGGGCAAAAAAATTACGCTTTTTCTAAATTCGCAAATTTTTCAATCAATTTTTTTTGACCGAAACCGGGAAAACTGACGGTTAATTTTACATTATCGCCTGTGCCTTCGCGTCGTAAAACTAAGCCTTTGCCGTATTTTGCGTGGCGAACGTGCGAACCGGCAACAAAACCATTTTCGATTTTCGATTTTCGATTTTCGATTTCTTGCGGACTCGATGCGTGTGCTTTTAATTTATCGAAATTTGTTAAGGGGTTCGGTTTTTCTTCTGTTTGCGGTTCTTTTGATTCGACTCGTTTCTTAAAAAATTCGGCGATTGCTTCGGTCGAATTATAGGTTTTTCCCGTGTAGAGATTTTTAGGTTTTGCGGCTGGTTCGGTATATTCGCCTTTTAATTTGCTGATTGTGCGTTTTGCATCCTTTGAATAATTGCTTTTAGCGAATGACAACCAACTTGAACCGCGCGATAAATCTTCGATCATTTCGAGCGGCATTTCATTTAAAAATTGCGATGGTTCAGCCGCCATTTCTTCGCCGTAAACTCTGCGGCGCATTGCGTGTGTGATGTAAAGAATTTTTTCGGCGCGGGTAATCGCAACATAAGCCAAGCGACGTTCTTCTTCAAGTTCGAGTTGGTCGTTCAACGAACGGGAATGCGGGAAAATTCCGTCTTCCAGCCCAACCAAAAAAACAATCGGAAACTCCAAACCCTTCGCTGCGTGAACGGTCATCATCGTAACCGCAGCATTTCTGTCAAATTTATCTGTGTCTGAAACGAGCGCGGAATGGTCAATGAAATCCCGCAAACCGTTTTCTTCCTGTTTGTCGTAATCAACCGCGGCGTTAACCAATTCTTCCAAATTTTCGAGCCGCGTCGCCGATTCGTCCGAGTTTTCCGTGCGAAGCATATTCGCATAACCCGTGTCTTCAATTGCCGCGATGACGACATCGGTTACAGGTTTATCGGTTTGCGCGGTTTCTGAAACAATTTTTTGCAAATTTTCAATTGTTTTTTTGAAGTTCTTCAAAGATTCTTTCGCTCGCGGCGTGAGATTCAAAGGTTTGTCATAATCTTCGGTAATTATCGAAATCGCTTCCCAAAGCGACACGCCGAAATCTTTGGCGCGATGTTGTAATTCATCCAAAGAAGTTTTGCCGAAACCGCGCGTCGGCGTATTAATCACGCGCAAAAGTGCAATGTCGTCAAACGGATTGAGCGCAACTTTTAAATATGAAATAACGTCTTTAATTTCGGCGCGTTCATAAAACGAAAATCCGCCAACTATATTATATTCAATACGATAACGCCGCAAGGATTCTTCAAAAACACGCGATTGAGCATTTGTTCGATACAAAATCGCAAATTTATTGCGCGGATTTCTCCGCCGATGTTCTTCAATTTGCGATGCGACGAAACGCGCTTCGCCGTCGCCGTCAAACGCTTGAAAATAAAAGATTTTGTCGCCGCCCGAATTCGCCGTCCAAAGTTTTTTGTCTTTGCGGTTTTGATTGTTTTTAATGATTGAATCGGCAACATCAAGAATCGTCTGCGTGGAACGATAATTTTGTTCGAGCAAAATTGTTTTTGCATTGGGAAAATGTTGTTCAAATTCCAAAATGTTGCGAATATCCGCTTGGCGAAAGGCATAAATTGATTGCGAGTCATCGCCCACGACACAAATATTTTGTTGTTTTTCGGTCAAATAGCCAATCAGCGCAAATTGTAAAGGATTCGTATCTTGATATTCGTCAACCAAAATATACTTGAATTTTTCGTTATATTTGCCGCGTGTTTCCTGTGAAACTCGCAAAAGTTTGACGGTTTTTATCAACAAATCATCAAAATCGAGCGCGTTGGCATTGTTCAGACGTTCTTCATAAAGCCGAAAAACTCGCGCAATCGCGGCGCGGCGTTCGTCCGTGTATTCGACCTTTGACGCATACATTTCAAAATCTTCGCCGCTATTTTTCGATTTGGAAATCGCATTCAAAACCTGCCGCGCGGGAAGTTGTTTGTCGTCCATTCCGATGTCTTTGACGCAAGCCTTGATGACTTTTATCGAATCATCCGTGTCGTAAATCGTAAAAGATTTTGTAAATCCTTCCTGCAAATGTTCAATATCTTGCCGCAAAATCCGCACACAAAGCGAGTGAAAAGTTGTAACCAGCGGCGCAGAATTTAATTGCTGACCTTTGAGCAATTCATTCACGCGCTCGCGCATTTCGCCGGCGGCTTTGTTGGTAAATGTAACTGCAAGAATGTTGTAAGGCGCAACTTGTTTCTCAGAAATCAGATAAGCAATGCGAACCGTAATCACACGAGTTTTGCCCGAACCTGCGCCCGCCAAAATCAAAAGTGCGCCTTCAGTCGTTTGCACGGCTTCGCGTTGTTGCGGATTTAACGATGAAAGAATTTCCATAATTTTTGAGCGAAAGTTTAATGTTAAATCTTGAGATTGAAATGGTCAAAGTAAATTTTGTATTGACGCACAGCTCTCAAAATGAGAAACTGACATTACTCTCATTTTGAGAGCTAGTTTTTAAATAATCGGGAAACAAAAAGATGATAAATAAATAAAAAGCAAATTATAAAATTAC
>CALMEH010000865.1 GCA_937863115.1 uncultured Acidobacteriota bacterium | reverse complement strand
GCTTCTTCTTTGGGCTTTACTGCTTGCATAGTCAAAAATTTGTGCCGTTTGAGCAAAACTTAATTCTATCAAAATCGGACGAAAAGGTAAAAGTAAGGAATAAAAAGGCGGGCTTGGCGTATAATATTTTTATGAAAACTGTATTTGTATTTATGTTTCTGATTTTCTCCACTGCGTGTTCGATGCAAAAGGTTGAAAGCCAAAATCCTGTGTCTGCAAATCCGAATTTGCAATCAAAACAATTCGTATTGGTTGAACTGTTTACATCTGAAGGCTGAAGCAGTTGTCCATCGGCTGACCGTGCGTTAGCCCTTTTGGAACGCGAACAACCTGTGCCGCAAGCCGAAATTATTACGCTTGCGTGGCACGTTGATTATTGGAATTATCTTGGTTGGAAAGATGAATTTTCTTCCGCCGAATTTTCAAAAAGACAAGAATCTTACGGCAGAAAATTTAAAATTGATTCGATTTATACGCCGCAGATGGTTGTTGACGGTCAAACCGAATTTGTCGGAAATAATTCGGGCAAAGCCGTTACTTCGATAATGGCTGCGGCAAACTTGTCAAAGGCGAGCATCGAACTCGCAATGAACGAAAATCTTTTGAAAATAAATATTTCGGAGATTTCAAAAATCGAAAATGCCACCGTTTTTGCGGCGGTTGCCGAAGATAAACTTTCGACAAGCGTAAAACGAGGCGAAAATTCGGGGCGCGTTTTGGAACATTCATCAGTTGTCCGCCAGCTCAAAACCATTGGGGTAATCAGCGGCGCGAGTTCGACATTTTCGGGCGAACTTGATTTGCCGATACAACCAAATTGGAAAAAGGAAAACTTGAAAATAATCGTCTTCGTGCAGGAAAACAATACCCGCAAAATCTTGGGCGTGAACCAAATTCAATACAAATAAAAAAAGGGAAACTCCTAAAAGTTTCCCTTTCTCGCTTTCTCCTCTTCTCGCTTTCTGCTTTATTGTGGCGTAGGCGGTTGTGCGCCCGGCGGAATAATCCAAATCTCGACAGTAGATCGTGGGCGAGTTCCCCATTTGGTCATTACAATCTTACTCGGATCAACACGTCGCACGTTGACCAAATAATCGAATGAACGCTTACCGAGTCTGTCAACCGGTATTCCTTTGCCTTCGTAAAGAATGATGTAAAGTTGTGCATCAGGATAACTTTGCAATTGAATTACGCAATTATCAAAACGCGCTTTGTCTTCGTCAGGCTTGCCTGCTTCAAAAATATCGCAACGAATCGGGTCAATAGTTGGCGGAATGTCCGGATCAGTTTTGGTCGGAATTGTCTGTTTGCAGAATTCGTCATAAACGCCGTCATTCACATCGAGATTAACGCGGATAGGCTCGCCGTTCGTGTCTTTAGTGGAAACCGCAATCGTGTCCGTTCTTAATCCGTCAATAATCGCCGCCGTTGACGGAAAAATACTCCACGCATAATTTACGGGAATTGCACCGTCTTTGACACGATTAATAGCTTTGAAATAAATCGTATCGCCTTTAACATATTTCGCCGGACCCTGAACGATAATGTCATATGGACATCTTTCTTTTTCAACTTTTTCAACAACCGTCAAACAAACGCAATGTTTTTTGCCTTTTTCAAAATTAATTCTTCGGCTGAATTTCTGTCCGTTCGGACCTTCGACTTCAATCAGATGTTCGCCCGGCGTAAGATAGAAAACGGCTTCGCTCGAAGTGCCGCTCATCCCGATAACTTGTCCGTCAACTTTGACCGGATAAGACAAAGGCGACGTTTTAACCGTGAGAATCCCCGAATTTTTGTTTAATTTACTTTGGCTGAAAACTGCGCTCGATGCGCCTAAAATCAACATCAGCCCGACAACGAATAAAAAATTGTATCTAATCTTTTTCATTTTTTTAACCTCAATTTTTCTAGGTTTCTAGTTTTCGGTTTCTCGTTTCTCGTTAAAAACCGAAAACCGAAAACCAAAAACAAGAAACTCGAAATTTAATTCTCCGTGTTTGTTTGCTCTTTTTTACCGAATTTTTTGCGTGCGGCAATCCCGATTCCGGCAAGTCCCGTTCCGAAAAGAAGCAGCGTCATCGGCTCCGGCACAGGCTCCGGCGGAGTCGGTGTCGTCGGTGTCGGGGTTTGCGTTGTCGGCGTTGTCGGCGTCGGCGTTTTGTCTTTTCCCGGAATCAGAAAAAGAAGCGGAACTGCCGCAAATCCTAATGCCCAATACGGAAATTTCTTTTTCGGCTCAGGTTGTTCGCAATCGCAAACTTCTTCTTCGACAATTTCCGTTGTTTTCTTAACAATCATCCGGTCATCATCTTGCGTTGGTGTTGCTGTAACCGTGTCGTCATCGTCATCAGTTTTGATAACCAAATCATCAACCAAGCGCAACTGCGAAAAATTTCCCGAATTGGCTTTGCCCGGTTTTGCATTTACAACTTGAACAACTTGGTTTAAACGCACCGGCGCGGCGAATGCGGATGTTGCCGCTAACAATATTGAAGCTAAACAAAATCCCGAAATTACATATCTAAATAAATTTTTCATCTTTTTTATTACCAACCTGATTTCGATTTCAGTGTAAGACGATACATACCGGAGCGAGTCGTTCGATTTGACTCGCCGATAAAATAGTTGTCGGGGCGTGATTTCAAAACTATATCAAATCTGTGAAAAAAATCAACTCTCTTTTTCACCTTTTTGCCCCAAAAACCGTTTTTGTCGGTTATTCTAGTGGAAAATATTCACAATAAGCCAAGTATTCCACAAAAAAATGATTTTTTTCAAAAAAATCTCAAAAGAAAATCTTCCTTTAAATCAAAAGGCAAAAGTAAAAAGGTAAAATAAGTAGTTTATTCCAGATTTCACCTCTTAACTTTTGCCTTTTTACTTTTTAAATTTTTACTTTTTAACCTTCGGCTTTGGCTTTTTCTTCGCTAAGAATGGCTTTGCGCGAAAGTTTAATTTTATTGCCTTCTTTGCCGATGCACTTGACCATAACTTGCTGACCTTCTTTTAGTTCGTCGCGCACGTCGCGGACTCTGCGGTCGGAAATTTCGGAAATGTGCAGCAAACCGTCAACACCGGGGAAAATTTCAACGAACGCACCGAAATCAACGATACGATTTACCGTGCCGAGATAAGTTTCGCCGATTTCTGCTTCTGCGGTCAACGCACGAATACGATCAATCGCCGCTTGTGCCGCATCACCGTCGGCAGTTGCAATCAAAATCGTGCCATCGTCTTCGATGTCAATTTTTGCTCCGGTTTCTTCAGTAATTGAGCGAATTGTCGCGCCGCCTTTGCCGATGACATCACGAATCTTATCAGGATGAATTTTGAGCGTGATAATGCGCGGCGCATATTCCGAAAGTTCTTCGCGCGGCTCGGTCAAAGCCTTGCTCATCGCTTCCAAAATATGTAATCTTCCCTTTCGCGCTTGTTCAAGAGCTTCCTGCAAAATCATTGCGTTGATTCCGGCGATTTTGATGTCCATCTGTAATGCGGTGATGCCGTCGGCAGTTCCCGTAACTTTGAAATCCATATCGCCATAATGATCTTCTGCGCCGGCAATGTCCGACAAAATCGCGTAACGATTGCCTTCCAAAACCAATCCCATCGCAATTCCGGCAACCGGCTTTTTAATCGGAACGCCTGCGTCCATCAAAGACAAACAACCGCCGCAAACCGTCGCCATCGAACTCGAACCGTTTGATTCGGTGATGTCGGAAACAATTCGAAGAGTGTATGGAAAATCTTCGGCTTCGGGCAAAATCGCTTGCAGAGCGCGGCGGGCAAGGTTTCCGTGTCCGACTTCGCGGCGCGACGTAAAGCCGACGCGACCTGTTTCGCCGACCGAATACGGCGGGAAATTGTAATGCAACATTACGCGCCGCCGTGTTTCGCCTTTTTCAAGGTCGTCCATAAATTGCTCGTCCATTTTTGTTCCGAGCGTTGTCGTAACGATGGCTTGCGTTTCGCCGCGTGTGAAAAGTGCCGAGCCGTGAACTCTGGGAAGCCAACCAACTTCGCAGGAAATCGCCCGAATTTCGCTGAATTTCCGTCCGTCCGGTCGCCGTTTGTTGCCGAGCATATCTTCCCGAAATATTTTTTCTTTCAGATGTCCGAAAACTTTGCCTGCCATTGCGCGTTTTGCCGCATCGTCTTCAGGATAGCTTTCCACGACAACTTTTTTCAAAGCGTCAATTCCGGCGTAAGTCGTGAGTTTATCTCTGCCGGTCGAATCGAGTGCTTCGCGCAATTTTGCAGTGTAATTTTTCTCAATTTCAGTAATCAAATTTTCGTCCAATACAGGCGCGATGAAGTCGCGTTTTTTGATTTCCAACGCTTTAAACAATCCGTGTTGCCATAAGCAAAGACGCTTGATTTCTTTGTGCGCGAGCATCAAAGCCTCAACCATTATTTGTTCGGAAACTTCGTTTGCTTCCGCTTCAACCATCACTACGGCTTCTTCCGTTCCGGCAACAACGAGATTCAAAAGCGATTCGCGCCGTTCATCATATGTCGGATTTATCAGATATTTTCCGTCAATTAACCCGATGCGAACGCCCGCAATCGGATTATCAAAAGGAATATCCGAAAGATAAAGCGCACAACTCGCGCCCGTAATTGCAATTACATCAGGATCGTTATCGGCATCAGCGGAAAGAACTGTGCCGACAATTTGCGTTTCAAACCGATAACCATCGGCAAACAGCGGACGAATCGGACGGTCAATCAAACGACAAGTTAAAGTTTCTTTTTCGTTCGGACGACCTTCGCGGCGAAAATAGTTTCCCGGAATACGTCCGGCTGCGGAAGGCGACTCACGATATTCGACCGTGAGCGGGAAAAAATCCAAACCTTCGCGTGCGGTGCGTGCGCTGACGGCGGGTACCTAAAACATCGAAACGCCCTAGCGA